>JAUVBS010000206.1 GCA_030591105.1 bacterium
GGGTCGGCCAGAGGTCGACCTGGCTGACCGGTCGCGCGAGACGCGCCGGTTGCGCCGGTTGCGTCGGATGCGCCGGATGCGCCGGTTGCGCGGGATGCGCCGGTTGCGCGGGATGCTCCAGACGCGCCGATCCGTCGGTTCTGGCCGGGTCGTGAATGATGCCGACCGTCCGGATGACTTCCTCGTAGAGGTTGATCTGGCCGTGAGAGAACCCGCCGTGCTCGAGGAACTCCTCGCCGTGATCGGAGATGACCGCGACGACGGTGTCGTCGGCGAGGCCCAGGTCGTCGAGGCCGGAGAGGAGGTCGCCCACCGCGTGGTCGTTGTACAGGACCGACGCGTCGTATTTGTCGCGCAGCCACTGCAGCGTGGCGGGGTCGATCTGGCGCCGGCCGCGGTTCACACTCTTGATCAGACGGAGCATCGGCGTGTCCGGCCGGACGCCCGCGGCGCTCAGTCGTTCCTGGTCCTGGGGAAACATGATGCGCACGAACTCCGGATCGACATCGGCGAGGTCGACACTGTCGAAGCGGTCAGCGAATTCGTCCGGCAGACGGTACGGCGTGTGCGGGCCGTCGTAGTGGGTGAACAGGCAGAAAGGTCCGTCTTGGCCGTTGCGGTCCAGCCACGCCAGCGCCGATGCGGTCACATCACGGGGCAGGTTCTTGCTGTAGCCAAAACTCCTGGTCGAGGTGACGACCTCCACCTCGTCCCAGATGTGGCGTAGCAGATTGCCGAAGAAACCGAACGTGGTCACCGCCCCGGTGCGGGCTCCATTGCGTTGGAGAAGTTCGTACACCGGCGAGCTCGTGACCCGTGACTTGAAGTCGAACACGCCGTGCTGGTGAGGATAACAGGCAGTGAACAGCGAGGTAAACGCCGGCGCCGTGAAGTTCGAGGCCGACCACAGTGCGTCCAGGACCAAGCTCCGTTCCGCCAGCGCGTCGAGGTGTGGTGACGTCCGACGCGCGTAGCCGTAACAACCCAGGTGGTCGGCTCGTAGGGTATCGATCACGATCAACAGGATGTTTCGCAAAGTATTCCTCCGCGTATCACCATAACACGGTGCTTTCGGGACGGCACAATCGAATAACTCGATTCCGGGCACGCCGAGATGCTACAATTATAAGTGGTTATGCGCCGGGCTTGCTGAACGACGCCGTGCACTGTACTGCGAGGAGACGAATCATGTCTGTCAGGATCGCCACTGCCTTGAGCGTTTGCGCACTGATTGGCGTGCTCTTGCTCGCCGGGCCACCAGCAGAACGCCCACCAACGGTTCAGCCGCAGCCGACGTCTCCGCACACGCAGTGGTCCAGTATCGCCGGCGACGGCCTGCCGGTCCGCGCACCGAATCCGTGGTTTTTCGCCGAGCGGGCGTTCCCGCAGGGGCGGATCCCACGCGAGGCGTGGCAGCAGGCCCAGCTCCAGGCTACGGTGCTGCGGGAAGAGGCGCGCCGCGCCGCTGCCGATCGTGACGGCGGCTGGGAGGCGACCGGCCCGACCAACGTCGGCGGCCGGGTGACCGCCATTGCCATCGACCCGAGTGATCAGGACATCGTCTACGCCGGTTGCGCCGAGGGCGGTATCCTGCGCACTGCCGACGGCGGGCAGAGCTGGCAGCCGATCTTCGACGACCAGGCGTCGCTTTCCATGGGCGCGGTGGCCATCGATCCGAGCGATCCGCAGGTGATCTATGCCGGCACCGGCGAGGTAAATCCCGGTGGTGGGAGTGTGGCTTACGGCGGCCTGGGGCTGTTCCGCTCGCCGGACGGTGGCGACAGCTGGGAGTCGATCGGCCTGGAGAACAGCGGATCGATCGGGCGGATCCGCGTCGACCCGACCGATCCGCAGCGTATCTTCGTCGCGGCGTCGGGCCACATTTGGGAGCCGGGACCGGACCGCGGTGTCTACCGCACCACAGATGGCGGCGAGACCTGGGAGCGTGTCCTGTTCGTGGACGAGGCCACCGGCTGCGTCGATCTGATCCAGCGACCCGACCAGCCCGACGTGCTACTCGCAGCGATGTGGGAGCGGATGCGCCAGCCCGAAGTCTACGACTACGGCGGCCCCGGCTGCGCGGTCTGGCGGACCGACGACGGCGGCGATAACTGGTCGCTCGTCCAGGGCGGGCTACCATCCCCGTCCGGCGACGGCGGACGCATCGGGCTGAGCCTCTGCGCTACGCAGCCCGAAGTAATGCATGCGATCTACGCCGATCGGATCGGTTACTTCGATGGGCTCTACCGTTCGACCGACGGCGGGACGACCTGGAGCCGCACCGCCGACGGAGCTCTGAACAACGTGTACTCCTCGTACGGTTGGTGGTTCGGTAACGTCCGCACGCACCCGATCGATGCGAACATGATCTACGTGCTCGGTTTGGAGTTCTACCGTTCGACCAACGGCGGGGCCAGCTACCAGAACGTCGGTACGGAGATGCACGTCGATCACCACGGGCTCGGCTTTGGCCCGGGCCTTGACCCGGTCCTCTTCGAGGGGAACGACGGGGGGATCTACCGCTCCACCAGTGCCGGCAATATCTGGACCTTCTTGTCTGACCAGCCGATCACGCAGGTCTACCGGCTGGCGCTCGCCGATCCGCTGCCCGGCGCCATCTTCATCGGCACGCAGGACAACGGCACCTACCGGACCCTGGCCGGCGGTCTGGACGACTGGCAGCACATCTTTGGCGGCGACGGCTTCCAGCCGCTGGTACACCCTCTCTTCGGTAACCGCGTATGGGCGCAGTATCAGTACGGGCGCCTCTCCTACTCGTCCAACGGCGGTGGTAGCTGGCAAACGGCGACCTCGGGCGTCTCCTCCGCCGACCGCGTGGGCTGGAACATGCCGCTGATCCAGGACCCGACCGATCCGGACCGACGCTACCTGGCGACCCACCGTGTCTACCGCAGTACCGGCAACGTCTCGTGGGAAATCTTCAGCCCGGATTTGACCGATGGACCGCATCTTGACAACCCCGGACAGGTCCGTGGCTCGCTGACCACGCTGGCGGTATCGCCCCTCGACGGCGACGTGGTCTGGGCCGGTAGCGACGACGGCCTGGTGCATGTCCGAACCGAATTGACTGGCTGGACCGACGTTTCGGCGGGTCTCCCCCAACGCTGGATCACGTCGGTGCGGTGCGACCCCTTCGCTCGCGAAACCGCGTACGTGACCGTGTCCGGGTTCCGCTGGGCCGAGCCGATGCCACACGTCTACCGCACCGTCGATCTGGGGGCGAACTGGGAGCCCATCGTCGGTAACTTGCCCGAAGCGCCGGCCAACGAGATTCTGTCCGACCCGGACGTGCCCGGGCGCTACTTCGTCGCGACCGACGTCGGTGTTTACGAGACCACCGACGGCGGTACGACCTGGAGCGCGTTCGGTGCCGACTTGCCCCGCGTCGTCGTCACATCGCTTTCGTTCCGCCGCGACACGCGCACTCTGGTGGTCGGCACCTACGGCCGCAGTACGTTCGCCATCGCGGTCGACGGTTCCTCGACCGGAGTGGATGACACACCGGACGAGACCGCGATCACGACGCTGGGCAGCTTGCGACCGCTCTACCCCAATCCCACGAGCGGCGCGACGACCATTGCGTTCGAGGCCCGCCGTGACGTCGATCTGACCGTGGAGGTCTACAGCGTCGCCGGGCGCCGTATCTGGACCAACCGCCTCGCCGCCGCCGCGGGCCAGACCGCGAGCCTGCAGTGGAGCGGCCGCGACGCCGCGGGCCGCCCGGCTGCGTCGGGTATCTATCTGGTACGGGTCAGCAGTGCCGGCCGAATATTGGGCCGTCAGACGGTGGTGTTGCGGCGATGATCAGTCGTGCGAGCTTGGCGACCAAGCGAGGCGTCGCGGTCGGGATAGGCTTCGGTTTGCTGTTGCTGATGGCTGGCGTCGCCACGGAGGCCGCCGATGCCGATCCACCTGCCACCGAACCGTCCGCCGTGGAGATCCTGATCGAGGGCGGTGCGGTGTGGCCGCGCGGTGATCTCGCTGCGGATTTCCAGGATCAGCAAATCGGTTTTCAGGCCAGTGGCGGCTATACCGTCGGTTTTCGGTTTCGCTGGTTTCTGAGCCGGGATCTGTGTGTCTCTCCCGGGTTCAGCTTCTCCGATTTCGGCAACTACGAGGTGGACGATCCCGAGCTCGGCGTTTTCTCGGTGGAGACGGCGGTGATCCGCTACATGCTCGGCCTGCAGTGGATCCAGGGCCGCGGCCGGCGAGGCTTGCGGCCGGTGCTCAGTGTCAATGCCGGCTTCTGTCGCAACCGTTATGGGGTGTCGATCGAGTCGCCGTCCGAACAGTACTCCGAGTCGGTCAACGCCCTGGGCATCGACCTCGGCGCGGGGTTGCGTCTGGGTACTTTCGAGTTACTGGTCGTCTACGAGATCAATCGCTTCACCACTTATCGCTTCCTGGGCATCGACGACCGGACCCGCTATAACTGGGACAGCATTATGTTGCTCTTGACCTGGGCCTTCCCGACCGGTTGACGCGGTGAGCGGCGACGTAGAAGTGTGCCGTGCCGCCGAGAAAGCAGAGCTGCCGGCGCCATGAGGTGGCGCCGGCAGCGGGGTGAAGGGCGATTGGATCTAGTCCGGATTGTTCATGAATAATCCGGGCTAGAACAGGACTGGCTGACCAGGCTGGCCCGGCGGGCCGAGGTCTGGTATATACGGCTCCGATGGTAGGGAGTTGGGACCCTCGCGGTCTTCGGCGTCGA
>JAUVBS010000202.1 GCA_030591105.1 bacterium
AGTCGATCTGGGCCAGCTCCGCATCCCACACGCGGTCGTTATCGAGAAAATCCAGCCCGAAAACGTTCAGCTCGTGGTCGGCCGGCGTGGGATCGGTCATGGTATGGCAGGAGAGACAGAGATACGGATCAGCCACCGGTAGCTGAGCCATGTCGGCCTCGGTGGCGCCGGCAAGCGGCACCAGCGCCAGGGCTAACCCTGCCGCATAAACCGCAACTACCGTAAATCTCTTGCCACCGCACCGCATATTGCAGAAATCCTTTCTGCCCGGCCGTACCGGGTGAACGGTAACGCATCAGCACCAAAGGGTAAACCAAGTACAGCGCATACCGGCCATAGCCTATTATACACGCAAACAGCCGATCACGTCAATCCGGCAACGACGCACGATCCAGGCCGGCTCGTTCTGTCGCGCCGAAAAAGTCTTCCGACTTCGTCAACCTAGGCTCCGGCAGTCTCCATCAGTGCCGTGACCCAGGCCTGCATCTCCTTGCGCCCCTTGCCTTTGGCGGCCGACGTGGGGAAAAATGGCGTGTCCGCCGGCAACGCCAAAGCATGTATGATCTGCTGGTAATGCCTCGGTAACGAATTTGTTCCCAATTTGTCGATCTTGGTGACCACCACCGCACACGGGTGGCCGGAGTCAGCGATCCAGCCGGCGATCTGCCGATCGTCGGCCGTCGGTCGGTGGCGAACGTCGAGCAGATGGAAAACTGCCACCGGCCGGTCCCGGACCGCCAGATACGAGCGAAAAAGCCGCAACCAGCCGGCCCGTTGCTGCTTACTGATGCGGGCATAGCCGTAACCTGGCAGATCGACCAGGTAGTAACGGCCGTCGACCCGATAGTAGTTCATCAGACGTGTTTTGCCGGGCCGGTTACTGGTGTGTGCCAGCTTGACCCGTCCGAGGAAGTGGTTCACGAGCGAGGATTTGCCGCAGTTGCTGCGCCCTATGAACGCGAATTCCGGCAGAATTTCTGCCGGGCGTCCGGCGAGGTCGGGTGCGGAAGTCACCAGTTCGACGTCCACGGTCAGCCTCAGTCTGTGTGGCTAGCCCGGGATAACATTGTCTGATCCCGTCGGGCTACCAGAGCCAAATCGAGAACCTCATCCATGGTCTCGACCAGGTGCACTGTCAATCGCTTGCGTACCACTGGTGAGAGTTCCCGGTAGTTCTTCTCGTTTTCCTTGGGTATAACCAGGTGCTTGGCTCCAGCCCGGATGGCAGCAACCGCCTTCTCCGGCAAGCCACCGATGGGCAGCACCTTACCGCGCAGGGTCACTTCGCCGGTCATCGCCACGTCCTTGCGCACCGGCTGGCGCTCAAGTAGCGACGTGATGGCTGTCGCCATGGCGATGCCAGCGCTCGGTCCGTCCTTGGGAATCGCACCTTCGGGTACGTGGATGTGAACCTGGTGCTTGCTGAACCAATCGGTCGGCAGGTCGCGACAGCGTCCGCGGGCGTAACTGAGCGCTGTCTCGGCCGACTCCTTCATCACATCCTGCAAGTTACCGGTGATCAGGATTTTTTCGCCACCCGGCACCGCGCTGACCTCGATCTCGAGGATCTCACCGCCGGCGTCGGTCCAGGCCAGTCCAATGACCACTCCGACCTCGGGTTCACGATCCACCTCGAGACGCTGGTATCTCGGTACGCCGAGATAACGCTGGACTCCCCGCGCGGTCACGGCGCCGGGGAAGTGGCCAGTCTCCGCTTTGACCTTCGCTACCTTGCGGCAGATGCTCGCGATCTCGCGCTCGAGCTTACGTACCCCCGCTTCACGCGTGTACCCGTCAATGAGCACCTGCAACGCTTTGCGTCGGAAGCCGCCCGACCACTTGGCGACTCCGTTGCGCCGCATCTGCCGCGGTACCAGAAACCGCTCGGCGATCACGAGTTTCTCGTGCTCCAGGTAACCCGGCAGTCGGATGATCTCCATGCGGTCCTCGAGCGCCGGCGGGATGGCGTGCAGCGAGTTTGCCGTCGTGATGAACATCACCTGGCTCAGGTCGAAGTCGACCTCGAGGTAGTGGTCGCTGAAGTGGGAGTTTTGCTCAGGATCGAGTACCTCCAGCAGGGCGGCTGAAGGGTCACCCCGAAAATCGGCGCCCATCTTATCAACTTCATCGAGCAAGAAGACGGGGTTCTTCGTGCCGGCTCGGCGTAACGACTCGATGATCCGCCCCGGCTTGCTGCCGATATATGTACGGCGGTGGCCGCGAATTTCCGCTTCGTCCCGCACACCGCCGAGACTGATACGGATGAAGCGCCGTCCCATGCTGTCGGCAATGCTGCGGCCGAGGCTGGTCTTACCCACACCCGGCGGCCCCACTAGGCAGAGAATCGAGCCCTGCATCTTGCGTGTCAACTTGTAGACCGACAGGAATTCGATGATCCGCTCCTTGACCTTCTGCAGGCCGTAGTGATCTGCATCGAGCCGCTCCTTGACCTTGCGGGTGTCGATGCGGTCGCGCGACCGTTTCTTCCACGGCAGGCTGAACAAGGTGTCGAGGTAATTGCGAACGACCGTCGCTTCGGGCGACATGATCGGCATGCGGACCAACCGGCTGATTTCACGCTCGGCGATCTCACGTGCTTCGGCGGTGAGGTTGGTCTCAGCAAGACGCGCGGTGTACTCCTCGGCTTCGCCGTCTTCGTCGGCGCTGTAGCCCAGTTCTTTACGAATCGCACGTAGCTGCTCGTTGAGATAGAACTCGCGCTGGTTCTTCTGGACTTGACTCTGGACTTCGGTGTCGATCCGTTGCTCAATTTCCAGGATTTCAAGCTCGTTGGCCAGTAGCTGATTGATCCGCCCCATGCGCTTGTGCAGGCTCGGTTCGGCCAGTAGCTCCTGTTTTTGCGGCACCTTGCCGAGAATATAGGCGCTGATCGAATCGGTCATACGCCCGATCTCTTCGAGGTTCAGCACCGAAAGTAGAACCTCGTCGGGTAACCGTTTGTTCAGGCGGACGTACTCTTTGAAGCGATCCTTGATCGAGCGGCTGAGCGCCTCGATCTCCTGCCCGGTCGCGCCGATTTCTGTCACCGGCTCGACACGCACCTCGAGCATTTCGTCGCGGTCAGTGATCTCATCGATACGGACGCGGGCCACCCCTTCGACCAGAATCTTGAGCGTTTCGTCGGGAGTACGGATGATCTGCAACACCTTGATCACCGTGCCGATATCGTAGAGGTCGGCCGCCTGCGGTTCCTCTATTTCGGCCTGGCGTTGGGCGATCACGCAAAGAAACTTGTCTTGCTCCATGGCCGCTTCGACCGCCGCGATCGAAGAGGATCGTCCGACCAGTAGCGGAGTAACCATGTACGGAAAGACCACCACGTCCCGTAGCGGCAACAGCGGTAAATCCTTGGCGATAGCGAGTTCTTCGCCGTCTCTTTCGATCACGAATTCGGTGTTTGCCATGCTGCTCCTCGGCGCCTGACGACACCGGTGACAAGATGAAGCGAGCCTCGGCGTGCCGCGGCTCGCTTTTTCAAAAACCGGCCGGGCCCACCGCGTCGCGGCGGAGCGCCAGTCTCAGGCTTCCTTGATCTCTGCGGAACTGTCCGGGCCGACGATCTCCGGATCGGTCTGCTTGACGATGGACTCACGCGTGACGACGATCCGCTCGATATCATCGGCCGACGGCACCTCGAACATCACGTTCCGCATGACCCGCTCCATGATCGAGCGCAGACCACGCGCACCGGTCTTGCGCTCGATGGCCAGATCGGCGATGGCTTCGAGGGCGCCGGGCGCAAAGGTGAGCTCGACGTCCTCCATATCCATCAGTTTCTGGTACTGCTTGACCAGCGCGTTACGCGGCTCGGTGAGAATGCGTACCATGGCCGCTTTGTCCAACTCGGACAGGTGGGTGATGACCGGCAATCGCCCGACCAGCTCCGGGATCAGTCCGTACTTCATCAGATCCTGGGGTTCGACCAGACTCAGTAGCTCGGAGCGATCGTCGTGTTCGGGCAAGTCTTGTTCACGATCAAAACCGAGCACATTCTTACCGATGCGCCGCTCGACGATCCTCTCCAGCCCTTGGAACGCCCCCCCGCAAATGAACAGGATGTTCTTGGTGTTGACCTCGAGGTACTTCTGCTGCGGGTGCTTGCGGCCCCCTTGCGGCGGTACGTTGGCAACGGTGCCTTCGAGTATCTTCAGCAGCGCTTGCTGGACCCCTTCGCCAGATACATCGCGTGTGATCGAGGGGTTGCCGCTCTTGCGTCCGATCTTGTCGATCTCATCGACGTAGACGATTCCTTGCTCTGCCGCCGGAATGTTGTAGTCCGCCGCTTGCAGCAGCCGCACCAGAATGTTTTCGACGTCTTCGCCCACGTAGCCAGCCTCGGTCAGTGCCGTCGCGTCTGCGATGGCAAACGGCACGTTCAGGAATCGGGCGAGGGTCTGGGCGAGCAGAGTCTTGCCGGTACCGGTGGCGCCGATGAGCATGATGTTGCTCTTGTCGATCTCGACACCTTCGTTGTTCTTCTTCTGGTGGATGCGTTTGTAATGGTTGTAGACCGCCACCGCCAGGCTGATCTTGGCTTCGGGCTGGCCGATCACGTATTCGTCGAGGTGGTCGCGGATGTCCTGCGGTTTGGGGAACCGAGGAGGCGTCAGCGAAGCCTCCTCCATGAGCTCGCCCTCGAGGATCTCGTTGCACAGCTTGATGCACTCGTTACAGATGTAAACACTCGACGGCCCCGCTACGAGCTTGGCCACTTCGTCCTGGCCCCGCCC
>JAUVBS010000366.1 GCA_030591105.1 bacterium
GACGCGGCTGCGGGCCATCGAATGCGGGGTGCCGGTGATCCGCTGCGCGAACAACGGGATCAGCTTCATCTGTGATGGGCGCGGTCGTTATCTGGGGTGGGCCGATCTCGGCGAGCGCACCGTGGTCCTGGCGACTGTCACGCCCGCGGTGGGGCGGACGCTGTTCGTGCGGGCCGGCGCGTGGCCGTTGGCCGCGGTCCTGTTCGCCTGGACTTTGTTCGTGGTCCTCGCGATCGGGAGGAAGCGATCGTGAGCGCTGTCAACCCGGTGACCCGTCTCGATCCTGCGGTCCACGCCTACCGCTATTGTCCACACTGTCGTACCGAGCTGGGTTCTCGCAACGAGGGCGGTGCGCCGCGACCCACTTGCCCGAGCTGCGGTTTCGTGCAGTACCTCTCGCCGGCACCCGGCGCGGCGGTGGTCCTACTGCGTGCCGATCGGATCTGTCTGGTGAGGCGCAAGTATCCGCCCAAGGCGGGTCAATGGAGCCTGCCCGCAGGATTCCAGGAATACAACGAAGACAGTGCGGGCGCGGCGCTACGCGAGGTGCGTGAAGAGACCGGTCTGGAGGTGCGACTTGGTGAGATTTTTGCGGTCCACACCGGCGTGCTGCCACCGGACCGATCGGTGCTGGTGGTCATCTACCGCGCCGACGAAATCGGTGGTCGATTGCAGGCGGCCGACGACGCCGAAGAGGTCGGCTTCTATCCGCTGGACCAGCTGCCGGGTCCGATCGCGTTTGCCATCCACCGTAGCGTGTTGAGTGACCTGCGAGCCGAGCGTGGTCTGCCGCCGTTAAAGGGGACCTGATGAGTGACAATCCGGTCGACGTCGCCGTGCTGCTTTCGGGCAGCGGACGAACCCTGGAGAATTTTCTGGCCAAGATTACAGCGGGCGATCTGCCGGTTCGGATCGTCTGTGTCGTTGCGAGCCGCGATGGTGTGCGCGGTTCCCAGATCGCGCGCGACGCTCAGATACCGTGTGCCGTTTTCCGGCGCAAGGATTACCCGTCCGTCGCCGAACACAACGCGGCGGTCAACTCCTGGCTCGGCCGTTACTCACCGCAGATCATCGTCTTGGCCGGCTACCTCTGCTACTACATCACACTGCCTGGATTCACCGGGCCGGTGGTGAACATCCATCCGGCGCTATTGCCGAAATACGGTGGCCAGGGTTATTACGGCGACCGTGTCCACCAGGCGGTGCTCGCCGCGGGAGAGACTGAGAGCGGCTGCACGGTACACCGGGTCGACGACCAGTACGATCACGGTCAGATCCTGGCGCAGAGCAAGGTACCGGTCTTACCCGGGGACGACGTACACACTCTTGCCGCGCGCATCTTCGCTGCCGAGTGCGAGCTGTATCCGCGGGTGCTGGCCGAGCTGGCGCGGGATCTCCGCCGAGGCTGTGGGCGGATAGACTAATCCCTTGGCAATGGGGGCGTTCGCCGCCACATCCTGTGGCGGCTCACTCTGCACTACGGCTCCTTCGCCCTCCTGGCTACGGAGCCTTCGTGAGGCCCCATTGCCAAGGGATTAGTCTATCCACCCCCAGATTCGTATTCGGGCGGAAGCGGAGAGACTTTCGTAGGCCCAGCGTTTGGTAAGAAGAGAAGGGGTGCCCTCGAGGGCACCCCGTTGCTTTATCGTTCGCGAAAACCGATCTACTAACCTGCCACGGGGCAACCGCTCTCCGGTTGCTCTTCTTCCGCTGGGGGACGGGCGTCGCCGGTCATCAGGAAGCGGTGCATGGCGTTGGCCGCCTTGCGGCCCGCGCCCATGGCCAGGATCACCGTTGCGCCACCGGTGACGATATCCCCGCCGGCGAACACGTCTCGGTAGGAGGTCTGCATGGTCTGTTCGTCGGCGACAACGGTGCCTTTTTTGGGGTGGCGCGCCAGGTCGGGGCAGTCCGCCAGCAGTAGCGGGTTCGGACCCTGACCGATGGCGATCACTACTGTGTCGACGGCGAACTCCTTCACGCGACCCTCGATCGGAACGGGGCGCCGCCGCCCGCTGTCGTCCGGTTCGCCGAGTTCCATCTCTTGGCAGCGGATTGCGGCGACGCAGCCGGTGCCATCATCGACGATCTCGACCGGCGAGTGCAGCAGATTGAACTCGATCCCCTCTTGCTCGGCGTGGTGGATCTCCTCGATCCGTGCCGGCATCTCGAGCCGGCTGCGCCGGTATACGAGGTAGACCACGTCGGGTTGGAGCCGCTTCGAAGTGCGCGCGGAATCCATGGCGGTGTTACCCGCACCAATCACGGCGATGCGCTTGATCTTTTTGACCGGCGTGTCGGCGTCGTCAGGGAAGCGCCATGCGGCCATCAGATTCACTCGGGTCAGGAATTCGTTGGCGCTGTACACACCGTTGAGGTTCTCACCGGGGATGTTCAAGAACCAGGGCAAGCCGGCGCCGGTGCCGATGAACGTCGCATCGAAACGATTGCGTAGATCGTCGAGCGGCTCTGCCTTGCCGACGGGGTAGTTCATCACGAACTTCACGCCCATGCTCTTCAGACCGTCGATCTCTTTCGCTAGAATTCTCTTCGGCATCCGAAACTCGGGGATTCCGTAGAAGAGAACGCCGCCGGGTTTGTGTAGCGCTTCGAACACCGTCACTTCGTGACCCCGCTGGATCAGGTCGCTGGCGGTGGTCAAGCCGGCAGGACCGCTTCCGATGACCGCTACCTTCTTGCCGGTGGGCGGGTCGATGTCGGGCAAGATTTCCAGGTTGTGCTCCAAGGCGTAGTCGCCGAGGAAACGCTCGAGCCGGCCGATACTGCCCGGTTCGCGGCCTTTGTCCGGCTTGTTCAGACGGCAAACCAGTTCGCACTGGTCTTCCTGCGGGCAGACGCGGCCGCAGATCGCCGGCAGGAAATTCATCTTCTTGATCTCCCGCAGCGCGGCCTCATATTCCCGCTCGCCGATCAGGCGGATGAACTCGGGGATATCGATGCCGACGGGACAGCCGGCGACGCACGGCTTGTCCTTGCACTGGATGCAGCGCAGTGACTCGGCCAC
>JAUVBS010000075.1 GCA_030591105.1 bacterium
GCTTCGTCGATGCGTTGTTGCTCGCGCTCGAGCGCCTGCGCGCGAAGTTGCGCGACGATCTCGGCCATGGCGGGATCGCGCTCGCCGTTCTGACGTTCCCACCGTTCCATGACGTCCTGCGCTTCGGCCGCGCGGCTCAGGTACTGGAAGATCCGAAAGAGGGCCTCGTAGTAGAACTTTTCGTCCGGCTCACGTGCGATCTGTGCATTGAGCCAGTTCACTGCCAGACGCGGGCGGTTGACGCGGACCAGGGAGATTCCGGTCTCGGCCGCCGCACGTTGCCACAGGTCCGGTGCTACGTGTTCGCGGATCCGGTCGAGGTACGCCAAAGCTTCTTCGGTGCGGCCTTTTTCGACCAGGACCAGCGGATAGATACCGATCGACTGCACGTTGTAAGGGTCGAAACGCATCGCCATCTCGAACGAGGCGAGCGCATTGTCGAGCATGCCGTCATAAGTCGCCGTGTCCTCGAAGGCGACACTCTCCGCCGCCACGATGAACTCGAACCCTGCCCTTGAGAGGGCCGCGGGATAGTTACCGAGCAGGTGCACCGTGTTGCGGTTGCGATAGACGTCGGTCCGCGGCAGCCCCACCTCAGCCAGCAGGCCAAGATAGTCGATGGGTTCGGACGGCGACGAGCCTTGGGAGAGCTTGACTTGCGGACTGTCGTCGGCCCAACCGGCCATCGCCGCAAAACGCGCCTGCCGTTGCTCGGTGTCACCGTCGGTCAAGGCGTCGAGGAAGTAGACGCCGAATACGTTTTCCAGCAACCGCTGCGGATCGGTCGTCGGCATACCGTCCGGTCCGTCGGTCTCGGTAAGACGATAAGCGAGTCCTTCCATCTGGAGCTTGGCGAAGTAACGCTCCATATTTTCGCGCGGGATCGTCACGGCGAAAAAGACCGGCCGCGGGGTTTCGCTACGCGCATTGGTGGTCACGATATCGTGAACCACGTAGTCGCGCACGTAGACGAGCAGGCGTTCACCGGTGTTGGGATCCTCGAACAACCGCGGGCGCAACCGCTCGAGATCGTCGTTGCTGTAGCCCATCGCCAGCGGCGGTTCGCGCCGCTTCAACTGCTGATTGTACCACGGTAGATTGACCAGAGAGAGGTTCACCACTGTCACATCGCGACGGAAGTGCTCGACCTCCTGTAGGTACCAGATCGGGAAGGTGTCGTTGTCTCCGTTGGTGAATACGATCGCGTTTTCGTCCAGTCCGGCGAGGATGTTCTTGGCGTACTCGTAGGCGATCCGGTTACCGCGCCGATCGTGTTCAAACCACTTGACGTGGTTCGGCTGCAGCAGCGGCAGCGCCGCCAGTAACATCAACAAAACCGCTGCTATCTTCGGTACCCAGCCCGGCCGAACCGGCACGCCGGTCGGCGACGGCGATTCGGCGCCGTCGTTCGTGCGTTGCCGCACCTGCTGTTCGTGTTGTTCGCTCGTCTTGCCCTCCGGCCCGGCGGCGTAGCGCAACAGAGCCGCGACCCCCATGCCGATGAAGATCGCGAAAAACAGAAAGGCAGCGAAGTAGAAGTAATCCCGTTCGCGAACCTCGTGATTGGTGAAGTTGAGATAGAGGGTCAACACTTCGCCATTGATCAGGTAGTTGACCACCAACATCCAGACCAACGGACGTGCCCGTCGGATACCGTGAAAAACACCCAGTAGACCGAGAAAAATCGGACCGAGGAAGGTGGCGACGCGGGCGAGAGTCGTCTGACCGTTTTGGATGAAGTAGAACTGCTGGAGAAAGAAATCGTAATAGTAACCGAACTGCCAACCGAGGTCCGCTTGGCGCTCGAACGGGTTGATCGGTGGGTACTGCTCGCGGCGCACTACCGACATCAGGGTCGCGAAAGTGTCCGGGATGGTCTGGTTGATAGCCGGCTCGGGTACGGCACCGGCCCGGATCAACATCATCAGATGCACCGATAGGCCGAACAGAAAGAGCAACGTGCCCCAGAGGGCAAACCGGTTCCCAGACAGCGCCCGGTAGCCGACCACGGCGAGATAACCCAGCAGTAGTACGATCAGCAGGTCGTTCTGCCGGCTCATGGTCGAGTAGAGGAATAGCGCCAACCCCCCGCTCATCAACAACAGATCGAAGAGCGGTAACCGGCGCCGCCGGGCCAGGACCAGGAGCAGGAATATCCCGGGGTAGACCAGTAGCGACCCCAGATGGAAACCGACGCCGAGTCCGAGCATGTAGATCATCAACAGCAACAGCAGTTCGCTACGTTGCTGCTCACGCGCGTCGTACCAGCGGAGCGCGAGCCAGGTCAGCAGACTGATGATGAAAGCCGCCAGACCGTAGACCTCGGCCTCGGTAGCGTTGCCCCAATAGGTCTGCGAGAAGAGTAAAAACAGCGCCCCGACGATTCCGCCGGCGTGGGCAATCCAGCCGCTGTCAGGATCGGCACGGCGGGCGAGGTCGAGCGCGATCAGGTAGACGAACGCCACCGCCAGCGCGCTGAAGAGAGCCGACATGAAGTTGACCGCCCAGGCTGTCCGTAAGGCGGGTTCGGTGAGGCTCGGCGAACCGATCACCACGTCGAAGACGCGGCCCATCAGGACGTACAGCGGGGTACCAGGTTGATGAGGCACGCCGACGATGTGACTGCACGTGATAAACTCCCCGCAATCCCAGAAACTGATCGTCGGCGCCAAGGTGCGGGCGTAGACGCCGATCGCGAGCAGAAAAACCGCCACGGCGACTAGCGACCGCGGACGTCGGTACCAATGCGAAGTCAAGGTCTCCCCTATCTCAATGGCGGCCGGCAGATCGCGCCGGTCACCGAGCCGTTACCAGCGCACGCTGGCGGTAACGATGGTTTAGCGGCCAGAAATCTAACACAGGTCCCCGGAGCCAACAACCTCGGGTCAGTTCGAGTTCCGGCGGTTCGCCGAACAGTTTCATCTGGGCCGGCCGCGCCAGAACAGCAACCCACCGTAGAGACTGAAGACAGCCTGGACGGTATACGCCGTCACCTCCATGGCGACCGCGCTGGTTTCACCGAGGCCAGCGTAAATCAACAGGTGCACCGAAACCGACTCCCGCAGACCGATCCCGTTGATGGTCACCGGCAGCGTGAGGCTGACCGCCAACAGCGGGATCAGTACGAACAGTTGCACCATCTGAGTGCCGGAGAGGGTGATGCCCAGCCCCGCCGCAACAACCAAGTGGGTCGTGATCCGTAGCGCCTGTACGCCGAGGCTCAACGCGAAAACGGCGGCCAACCAGCGCGGCCGCGAGCGGTAGCGCTGAAACTCCTCCACCACGCGTTCGGTCTGCCGGGATAACCTCACCAAGTGCAACCGCCGCATCAGCGGTGGTACGTGCGGCCCCACCCGGCGCGAGAGCAGCAGCCCGAGCACCAGCAACAACAGCAGCAATACCGCGACCAGCAGCAACACCACCCGCGGCAGTTCGATCCCGGCGACACGCGCCGCCGCGGCGACGCCGAGCGCCAAGAAGGTCAAGGCACTCAGACCGATCAGGCGATCCAGAAACGTCGCGCAAAAAACCCGTAAGGGTCGTCCTTCGCGGCGACCGAGGTCGATGATCTTATACGCGTCACCGCCGACGTTTGTCGGCAGGAAGTTGTTGAAGAACAGACCGACGAAATAGGCTCGGCGGACATCCCAGCCAGCGATCTGCAGACCGCTGGCGCGCAAGATCCACGACCATTGGATCGCGCCGCCAAAGGCGGAGACGGCGTAGACTATCAGCGCGGCGACGAGCAGTGGCCAGCGCGGAGAAACGAATGCTTCGGCGAGCTCGGGCAGGTCGTAACGCAACATCAGCCAGACCACGAGCAGCGCGCTGACCACGCCGCGCAACAAGAATACCGCGTCCCGTCGCGTCATCGTTCGTTACCTTTGCTCGCAGCCACCGTGGCGAAGATCTCCAGCGATTCCGCAACACAGCGCGGCCAGCTGAAGCCAGCAGCCCAGTGTTTCGCGGCGGCGCTGTAATCGCGCCACAGATCGGTGTCGGTGAGCAGGCGCAGCGCCCCGCGGGCGAAGGCGTCGCTGTCGCCGTATGGCACCAGCATACCGGTCTGATCTTCGCGCACCGAATCGCGCAAACCCGGCCGATCACTGGCCACCACCGGCAGACCGCACCGGTTGGCCTCGACCACCGTTAACCCCCACCCCTCCTTGGGGCTCGGGTTCAAGAATACGTGGGCGGTGTAGAGCACACGCACCAATTCGTCCCAGGGCAGGTAGCCCGCGAACACCACACTGTCGTTCAGACCGAGCCTGCGTACCAGTTTGCGCAACCGTCGCTCATCGGGACCGCGCCCGACGATCAGCAGACGCGCGTCGCCGAGCTGTTCCCGGATCTTCGCAAAGGCCTCGATGGCGACGTTTATACTCTTGTAGCGGCGTAATCGGCTCCAGGTCACCACCAGCGGTGTCGAGGAACGGGGCGGCGGATCCGCCAGCTCGAATCTGGCGTGGTCGAGTCCGCAGTAAACGACCTTCACGCGGTCGGGTGCCAGGCCCCGCGCGATCAGATCATCGCGGGTGGACGGGCTGATCACTTCGAAGTCGACATCACGGTATACGCGCGGCAGCAACTGCTCGGCAGTGTAGACATAGGTGGCCAGCAGCGGATTGGCCTCGCGGTAGACCGTGCTCCCGAACAGATGCGGAACGATGGCCAAAAGCGGTACATCCCCTTTGTAGAGCGGCGTATAGAACGGGATCTTGTTGATGTCTTCGACCAGCAGATCGTAGCGCCGCTGGCGCAACAGCCCGCGCACCACCGGCGGCAGGGCGAGGTTGGCCACCGCCCAGTGGCCACGCCGATGGATACGTACCCCGTCGATCTCGTCGTCGGCTGGCGCGTCGCCATAGCCGGCGACCACGAGTTCGACTTCGTGCCCGGCGGCAACCGCACCGGCGAGGATGTGGTGTAGATGCTGCTCGGCGCCGCCCCCGAAAGGATCTCGGATATCGCGCCAGTTGACCGCCAGGATCTTCACGTACAGCCTCCGGTCAGGCGATTGACGGCTTACGCGCGACGACACCGACCGTCGGCGTGAAGGAGAGCGCCGCCCGCGTGCGGCCGAAACGACGGCGCCACGCTGCGGCCAGCCGGCTCACCACCGGCACTGGCGCGGGATACATCGGCAACCTGCAGCCGGTGCGCGTGAGCAGCGCCTTGCGCAACCCCCGGTACCACAGCCCGGGTACCATCCAGTCCCCGTAACTATGAACGACCTCGAGCCGCTCATCGCGCACCATCTGTTCGAGCTGCCCGATGGTGAATTGTGTCTCCCAGCCGGCGAACCAGCGCCCGGCCCGGATCAGAATCTGCTTGGCCAGCGTGTAGTAGTGGAAGGTCTGGGGAACATCGACCACCAGGTGGCCACCGGGACGCAGCACCCGCACGTTCTCCCGTAACAAACTGGCCGGATCGCGGAAGTGCTCGAGCAGACCCTGGTGGAAAACGATGTCGAAGCTCTCATCGCCGAACGGCAGGCAGAGTCCGTCGCCACAAACGGTCGCCACCTTCGCGGGCACTGCTGCCGCAGCCTGTACCGTCAGATCAAACGCGCCGCGAACGTAGTCGACGGTGACGACCTCGGCCCCGGCACAAGCGAGCGCCACCGCGTCGCGGCCGCTGCCCGCACCCACCTCGAGCACGCGTTGGCCGGCGCACTCGCCGATCGCGACGATCTCACGCACCATGCGGCCGTCAGTACCGTAGACCTCGTCCAACTCGATGCGGTTGGCCTCTGTCCAGAATCGCTGCCAGTGCTCCGGCCGGGACTCTCTCACGTGCCTTCCTCGCTCCGGAGATCGGTGGCCGCACGGTCGAGTATCCCGTTGACGAATCCGACGGCACTCTCGTCACAGAAGCGGCGCGCCAATTCGCACGCCTCGTTGATCGCCACTTTCCACGGCACCTCAGGGTTGTCGTGTAGCTCGGTCAATGCGATGATCAGGATCGCGCGTTCGAGGACACCGACCCGGTCCGGAGCCCAGTTCTGCAACAAGGACGCCAGCTCCGCCTCACGCTCGACCTTGTGCCGCGCGACTTTCGCTGCCAGGTCCTGGGCAAACTCAGCCGTCTCGTCGGCCGCCTCCCGACGCTGCAACTGCTCTTGCAGGCAAACCGCCAGAGAGACGCCGCTCAACTGCGCCGCGTACAGGCTCTGCAAGACTATTTCGCGCCCTTTGCTGCGCTTGCCCACGTTCACTCCTCGATATCGGGATACGACGGCGACCGTCCCGGATCGCCCCTACGGCCACCGGGAACGCTCTCCTGCCAACGGTGTCGTGCGACCGCCTCGATCAACCTTCGTCGATGCCGGCGAATAGATCGATCATCTCCAGCGCTGTCAACGCCGCGTCGAACCCCTTGTTGCCGGCCTTGGTTCCCGACCGTTCGATCGCCTGGTCGAGAGTCTCGGCGGTGACCACTCCGTAAACCACCGGGATGTTCGAGTCGAGGGCGACCTGGGCGATCCCCTTGGTGATCTCGGATGATATGTAATGGAAGTGCGGTGTGTCACCCTGGATGATGCAGCTCAGACAGATCACCGCGGCGTAACGGCCGCTCTTGACCATCCGCTTGGCCGCTATCGGCACCTCGAAGCTCCCCGGCACCCAAACGGTGTCGATCTGCTTCTCGGCAACGTCGTGCCGTTGCAAGCAGTCCCTCGCGCCGTCCATCAACTCGCGGGTGAAAAAATCATTGAAGCGGCTCGCGACGATGGCGATCTGCTTGCCGCGGGCGTCGAAGCGCCCTTCGAAGTTCTTGCCCATCTCTCCTCCTCGGTCAAACCCTCAGTCCGACAGGTGTTCGAGCATATGGCCCAGCCGGTCCTTCTTGGTCTTCAGGTAACGTAGGTTGCGCACGTTGGGTCGGATTTCGATGGGTACGCGACCGACGACTTGCAGTCCGTATCCCTCGAGCCCGACGATCTTGCGCGGGTTGTTGGTCATCAGTTCGATCCGGCGCACGCCGATGTCGCGCAGGATCTGCGCGCCAATACCGTACTCGCGCAGGTCTGCCGGAAAGCCGAGTTTCTGATTGGCCTCGACGGTGTCACACCCTTGGTCCTGTAAGCGGTACGCCTTCAGCTTGTTGATCAGACCGATGCCGCGCCCCTCCTGGCGCATGTACAGAAAAACGCCACGCCCTCGCTCCTCGATGGTGCGTAACGCAGCTTCCATCTGTTCGCCGCAATCGCAACGCAAGCTGTGGAACAGATCGCCGGTCATGCACTCGGAGTGGACTCGCACCAGGATCGGGTCGTCGGCCGCAATCTCTCCCTTGATCAGTGCGATGTGGGTCGCCGTATCGACGCTCGTCGCGTAGGCGACCATACGGAACAGTCCGTACCGGGTCGGCATCTCCACTTCGGTCTGACGCGTGATCAGCCGATCGTGGTGGCGCCGGTACTCGATCAGATCGGCGATGGAGATCAGTTTCAAATCGTGTTCTTCGGCGAGCTGGCGTAGTTTCGGCAGCCGCGCCATACTACCGTCCTCATCCATGATCTCGCAGAGTATCCCGGCTGGGTAGAGCCCTGCCGCCGTACACAGATCGATCACAGCTTCGGTGTGACCGGCACGCTGCAACACCCCACCCGGCATCGCTTCGAGCGGAAAGATGTGACCGGGCCGGGCCAGATCGCTCGGTTTGGTCTTCGGATCGATGAATACCGCGACGGTATGGGCGCGGTCTTGGGCGCTGATACCGGTGGTGACACCGGTCGCTGCGTCGATGCTCACCGTAAATTGCGTACCGAGCGAGGCGGTGTTGCGCGCAACCATCGGCTGCAATTCGAGCGCGGCAATCCGCTCGCCGGTGGCGCTGAGACAGATCAGTCCCCGGCCGAACTTGGCGATGAAGTTTATCGCCTCGGGTGTGACATGTTCGGCCGCCAGGATGAAGTCGCCCTCGTTCTCGCGATCCTCATCGTCGACCACGACGATGATCTCGCCACTGCGCATAGCGACCAATGCCTCGTCCACGCTGTCGAGCTTGATGTCTTCATTCATCGTCGTTACCTCGGTCTTCTTACCGACTCTAGGTGGCGTCCGGCGCACCCAAGCAGTGGCACGTCGCTGAGCGTGGCGCGGCGTTACCGTCGACGCCAGCCACGCGCGTAGATGGCATCGAGCGTCGAGCCACCGGATCTGTAGTCTCCCGAGCGCTCGCC
>JAUVBS010000243.1 GCA_030591105.1 bacterium
ATGAGCTGCGGCGATTGCCTCGACTGCGAGAATTGCTTCAAGTTCTGTCAGGACAATGCAGTGGTCAGACCGCTGGACAAGGGCGGCGAGTACAAGTTCAAGCTCGAGAACTGTATCGGTTGCGACAAGTGCGCCGAGGTGTGCCCCTGCGGGTACATCGACCTGGCCTAGGCCGTTCAGCGGCGTGAGTGGCGGGGCACACAGCCCGTTACTCGGACGGCGGCGCTCGCCGTCGACTCTCGCCGCCGGCGCCGGATCGGGAGACGAGTTCGCGGCAAACGAGATCGAGAACCATAAATGAGGCGGTGCGAAGCCCTGACGGGCTGCGACACTTAACAGGAGGAGTAGCAGCATGGCCATTTTCGAGTACGGCGACGTGAGCATCGAGGTCGACGAAGACGGGTTCATGTTGGAACCCGATCAGTGGAATGAGGAAGTCGCGGCCGCCCTGGCGACCACCGAAGCGGTCGAAGAGCTGACCGAAGAGCACTGGAAGGTGATGAACTACCTGCGGGACTACTACCTCGAGTTCGGTGTGGCCCCGATGATCCGGAAGCTCTGCAAGGAAACCGGCTTCCCCTTGAAGAAGATCTACGAGCTGTTCCCCTCGGGCCCGGCCAAGGGCGCGTGCAAGCTCGCAGGTCTGGCCAAGCCGACCGGCTGCGTCTAGTAGCGGTTGCTGTTTTCAAGAATCAAGGCGCTCCGGCCTCGCGTCCGAGGTCGGAGCGCTGTTGTGAATCAACATCCAGCCGGAAACCTAATCGTCGAGCGATTACGCAGGTTGGCCTATCCGGCGCGCGGTTCTCTAGCGGTAAAGAGCCTTGACGGAACTCCAGGACTTGGTTTGTACCGGTACGGGACCATCTAATATGGGCTCGTACTCGATGTACATGTTCACATTCTCCATATCGTAACCGTCGATGATGAACTCCGATATCTCGTCGAGGTCAAGCGTTCCCCAGTAATTCCCCGAGAGATCGACGTATACAGTCGTGTAGGGCCAATAATCGGTCGTCTTCGCGAAGTAGCCACCCAGGTCTGGGCCACCGTCGATGCCACAGCGCAGTAGGTGGTTGTCGCGAACAAGCAGGCCTTCGTCTGAACCGGCTACGAACACGCAAGTACCGGTTCGCGTGGCGATGATGTTGTCGCGGAGCGTGACCCCATGCGACGACCAGAGTTTGACGCCACAACCGGAGTCTAGATCGATTACGTTGTCGGTCACGGAGACCGGGCCACACCAGCCGAAAAGGACCGCACAGCCGAGGAGATTCCGGAACTCGCAGTCGACGATGGTGCCAGACGCACCGTTCGAGAAGCCGCAGCCATTCACTCGGCCATCGAAGACACAGTTACGCACGTCGCAGCGGACCGGCGCTCCCTGGATGAACACATTCGTGTGGAAATTCTCGAACTGGCAATCGGTGACTTCGAATTCCACCGTCGGGGCGGTAATTACCACGGCATCTCCTAAGTTACCGTTCAGATCGGTAAAGCTGGTGTTGCGGATGTATCCGCCGTCCGGGCATCGGAGCCGGACGCCGTCGCGACCGCCCCGCACGTCACAGTCCTCCATCTCGAGACGGTCCGCGTAACAGAGCACGTGGATATCGGGCGAGTGCTCAAAACCGATATCACGGATCTGAAGACCGCCGCAGTTGTAGACGTACATGAGATAGACGCCACGCGCAGGCCAGGGATGATGATCCGGATCCTCCGGACCGATGATCGTCGCGTCGGCGCCTGCCCCCACTAGTGAAAGTTGTTTGCCGTCGATGAGAACGTAGATGTCGTATGACCGCCTGTCGGGACCGTACGGAAGGGTCTGGTAGTAGTCGTAGCGCCCCGGCGCGATCTGAATGACATCACCGTCGCTGGTGGCGTCTACCGCGTCTTGTATCACCGAGAAATCGCCGGTGCCGTCGGCAGCGACGTACCAGGTTTCGGCATGCGCTAACGGCGCCGCGATCAACACGACGGCCGCATATAGGAAGCTAATACGGAACACGGGTTCCCCCCTTGTTTTTAAACCTATCATCTATTCTAGCATAGACTGGTGCCATTAATGTGATCGATCGAGTTGCGCCGCCGCGGGAAAGCGTCCGTACCGGTGTCGGTCGGAGCAATGACATACAATAACAAAGATTCGCAGTCAGTGACCAAAGCAGGACCCCCCGGGGGGTCTTTGTTTGTGGAGACAAAAACTTAATCCAAGTATGAAATCCCCCGGTTTTGCGGGAGGCGTACGTGACCAATCCGTTGCGCCTTCGAAAACAGATCTGCGCCGTTCGGCCTTCGGATGTGGGTCTATACCGTTCGGCCGGGTGGTCAACCGCACGGCCGGCCGGTCCGTCACTGCACAATGAACCAGTCCAGCGCCGCTCCGACGACCAGATGGATGACGACCACGTACCAGATGGACCGTGTCTGCCGGGCGATGCCGCCGAAAGCCAGACCCGCCGGGATGGCGGCCAGTGTCTCGGGCAATGGACGCCCGAAATGTGCCACCGTCGACAGCGCGGTCTGCACGATGTTGGCCCCGGCGAAGCCCAGCCGCTTCTCCAGGCCGAACAGCAACACGCCGCGGAAGAGCAGCTCCCAGGCCACGTAGTAGACGAGCTGACCGGCGATGTGCTGGAGGAAGCTCGCCAGCCTGGGCTGCAGCGTCGGGTCCAGCGGGTACACCGCGCGCATGATGGGCTCGGCCGATGACAGCCAGCCCGCCAACAACGCCACGGGTACGCCGATCGCCAGCCAGACCAGTCCGTGACGCCACCGGCCAAGACCCAGTCCGACGGCCCGAAACCGCACGCCGCACAAAAACCTCGCCGCCAACAGCGGCAACAAACCCACCAGGATCAGCGCCGCCAGATTGTGACGCAAGAAGCTGATGGCCGGCCCGGTCATCGCGCAGTAGCCGTCCACGGCGTTGGCCACCGCGATGGTATCGACACGGGTGCGGTAGTAGAAGATGGTCATGGTCACCACGGCCACCAGGATCAGACCCAGCGAGCGGTCACCGTCAGACTTCAGCGTGTAAAGAGAACTGCTTGGCTGCCACATGCCAGGGTCCTTTCTCCTGCCGGTGCACCCAGGCCAGGGTCTGGCCCAGGCCTTCGCGCAGCGAGCGAGGTTTGTAGCCCAGTTCGGCGCGTGCCGCGCCGATTTCCACCGGGCGATGCTCGAGGAAGTTATTCAGCCATTCTGGAGTCAGGCTGACATGGCCGCCCAATCGGCCCCAGACATTGGCCAGGTAGGCCACCGGCAGCAACAGCTGCGGGGGCACCGGCACCACGAACCGGCGCACGCCCGACACTTCGCTGACGCAAGCGAGGTAACGGCGCAGGGAGGCGTTCTCGCCGCCCAACATGTAGGCCGCACCGCACCGGCCGCGTCGGGCTGCCAGCTCGATGCCCGCGGCCACGTCGTCCACGTGCACGTAGTTGGCTTCGACCTCGCGGTCGGCCAGTCGCACACGCAACTTGCCTTTCAGGTACAGGACCGCCAGACGCGTGGTGCCATTGGCGTCGTTCCAGGGGCCGGGGCCGTAGACACGGGTCGGCCGGACGATGACGGCGTCGTGCCCGTCAGCCACATAACGACGTATCACATCCTCCGAAGCCGTCTTGCTGATCGCGTAGGGTGTCTGGCGCCCACCGCTGAAGCCTCGCACGCGCGCGGGTTCGACCGGCGGTAGCGCGGCCACTGACGACACGTGTACGAAGCGCCGCACGCCGTGCCGTGCCGCGGCTGCCAGTAGTAGCTGCACGGCGTCGGCGTTGAGGCGGTTGTAGTCACCGGGATCGCGGGCGTAGGCCTTGGCCAGCGCTGCGAGGTGCAGCACGTGATCGATGCCCTGCATGGCCCGGTCGGCAGCGTCGGCGTCGCCCAGTTCACCCTGCACAACCTCGACCCGCCACCGGACCGACGCCGGCAAACGGTTGGGATCGCGCACCATCACACGCAGATGCAGATCCTGCGCGGCCAGCCGCCGGATCAGGCGGCGCCCCACGAAGCCTGTGGCGCCGGTGACGAGGACCGATCTCATGACAATACCTCCTTGGGTACGACGACCCGAGCCTGACGTACCCGAAATTGGCGTAGCTGAGCTTGGCGTACCCGATCCTGACGTACCCGCACTGCGACCAGATGGACACTCGCGGCCAGCAATACTCCGGCGGCCGCGTCGATACCGTAGTGGTTGCCCGTGTGGATGGTCGAAAGGGTGATCAAGCCGGCCCAGGCCAACAGCAGGGCGCGGGTGCGGCGCGAGACCATCGCACCCGCTGCGAGTGCGGCCGCGAA
>JAUVBS010000386.1 GCA_030591105.1 bacterium
ATACCGCTGGTCGCAGTGTCTTGCGGATCGCCCGAAGTCCAACCACCGTCGGTCTCCATCGCGCTGAAGTAGAAAGTCTCGGTCTCCGCCACCAGGAAGGTGTAGTTGGCGAACGGCGCGCCGACCGGATCGGTCGAGGTGTTCCCGACCACGTCGGTCGCGGTAAGCCAGTACTGGACGCGCGTACCGATGGGTTGGCCGGGAATCTGAACCCTCATCAGACCGGTCTCGGCGTCGATGACCTCCAACGGAAGTTCGAACGGCCCGCCGCTGGCCGATGAGGTGTAGTAGAAGTGACTATCCGCCACGCCGGTAAAATCGGTGATCGTGGTATCGACCACGTACGGACCGACAGTATCTTCGCTACTCGATACGACGGTGGTGCCGGTGATCGCCGGGCCGCCGATATCGTCGAGCGCGAAATCGATCACTGTCTGCTCGTCCTCGAGGATCACCACCGCGAGCGTCGTGTCGGGGCCGAAGCTCTCGTGATAGACGGCAAGGTTGTACTCGCCGATCGGGACGTTGCCCTGGTAGTGACCGTCGGTGCCGGTCTGGAGCACACGGCCGGTACCGAGCACGCTGATGCGTGCTCCCTCGATCGGCGTACCGCCGCCGCTGTTATTGGTGACCTCGCCCAGCAAGATACCGGTGACCGACTGGACCATCGGTAGGAACGCGATGGCCCGTCCGGCCATCAAGTGCGCTGCACCGCCGGGGTACTGGTTCCAGTAGGTGTAGAGAACGCCGTCGTCACGGGCCTCGTTCTGGATACCGACCGTCGCGTAACCGTTCTCGGAGTCGATCTGCTGGACGGTGTCGTACTGGAAAACGATCATACCGTCACCGGTGTCGGTCGGGTAGTACGACGGATCGTAGAGGATGACCTCGAAGGTCTCCAAAACGTTGCCGGTGTAGTTACGCAACCGGCTCCACTCGACGATGAACCGGTGGTTCGCCGCGTCGTACCAGCTGTAAACGCCGCCGGTGCCGGATTGCAGGTACAGTTCGTCCCAGAACGGCGCGATCATGTTGTCCGGTGAGCCGGGGCTCGGGATCGTCCAGTTACGGTAATGAACCAGGTAGGTCGCGCCCATGGCGAGCCAGCCGTTGGAGCAGACCGAGATATTGTCGAAGTTCTGCCCGTAGTACGAGAACGGGAACGGGAGATCGATCGTCCGGGTATCGTCCTGATAGCGCCCGAAGTCGGTCAGGCCGACGGATGCTCCGGCGCCGCCCAGGCCCGGATCGATCTCGAGCCAGTCGTAGACCGGAGCATAACTGTAGTCGGTGTCGGTGTTATCGAAAGCGTAATAGCCATAGTTGTCCGGCCCCACCGGGTCGGTGGTCACAGCGCTGCCGACAGTCTCCTGGAAGGTAAAGACGCCACGGGCTCCGGTGGCGAAGGTCAAGTCGACCTGAAAAGACGCCAGATGGCCGGGGAAGCAGTCCGGCGCGATGGTGACCGCGAACGGGTCGTCCGCGTTGTCGTCGCGTTGGCCGACGGCGATCGCCCCGAAGGTACCGTCCGCATCGGTGACCGAAACCCACTGGCTGAGCGAGGTCAACACTGCCGTGGCGCCGGCCAGGTTCTCGTTGCCAACGTTATTGGCCATCACGATCAGCCCACCCGACTCGCCCGGGTCCATGTCTCCGCCCGGTCCTGTGAATTCGCTGCCGTACGCCGACAACCGCGGCCCGTACAGTACTTGCGGCAGGAGCGACACGTAGCTGTCGGCCCCAGTGGTAGCCAGCAACCGGAAGGCCGCGGTCGATCCCCCCGGCGCATCGTCGGCCACGGTCACCACGTAATGGCTCTCGCTCCAGGCAGTCCCGCCTGCACCGATATAGCCGAAATCCTGCTCGCCGACATCGACGCTCACGAACATCTCATCGCACACCAATGCGGCGCTCACGCCGCTAGCGCCGCTGGTGCCGCTGTTCTGCAGCTGGATCGCTAACTCGACGACCTCCCCCGGGTTCAGCTTGCCATCGCCATTGCCCTGGCTCTGACCGCTGCCGTCGTCGATCACAACGGCCGACGCGAGGTCGAGTGAGACGGCCATCTGACCGACGTTGACCCCACCGAGGTACGGGCGCAGATTGCGGCCGGTCACCGTCAATTGCACCTCTCCCGTGCTGGCGCCTTCAAGGAGCAGATAAACCTGGCCACCGGCATCGGTGTAACCGACCGACCGGACTTCGCCCGCCTTGTAGAGCGCGACGAGGGCCCCTGCGACCGGCAGACCGTCGGCGGTCACCGAGACCGGAACGGCGTTGGCACCGTTCGAAACGAGGGCCGGATGGACCACATCCAGCTCCTGCGGTACAGCGGTGTAAATCGAGGTACACGGATCGCCCATCAGGCTGTTCCAGGTCGACCAGACCAGCACATTGTCCGGTTCAGACAGCTGGTAGTTCTCGTACATGCTCAGCTTACCCCGCGTCATGGCGGGACCGGCCCGGTTGTCGCCGGAGTTCAGGCAGCCCTCGAGCACACCCTGGAACATGCAGTTGTTGTAACGCGTGTGGGTACCGCTGGTCGCAGTCCCGATGGCCGCGACACCACCGCCGTTAGGCGCACGCAAGAACGCCTCCGAACGACAGTTGCTGTCGCTCTGGAAGGAGCCGGTGTCACAAGTCATGACCACGGCGAAACCCAGCTTGCGGCCGTTGCTCATCGTACCGATATGACCGGAATTCATACCGCTCATGCCCAGCCAGCCGCGGTAGGTGAAGATCGTCAAACCCTGGTTGACCGACGTGAGCATCTGCGAGAGGAAATTGCTACTCCAGATCGTGTC
>JAUVBS010000191.1 GCA_030591105.1 bacterium
CCAGATAGGTCGGGAAATCGACCTGGCCTTCTCCCAGCGGGACCTCACGACGCGTCCCGTTCCCGCCAATCCCGTCTTTGGCGTGCGTATGAACGATGAATGGAAACAGTTCTCGTACGGCTTCCAGATGGTCGAACGCGATCTGCTGACGCCGGACTTCGCTGTTGTCCACCTCCAGGATCTCGATCGCGTCTTCCTTGTCAAGGCGGTACTCGTTCACGCCGACGATCTTTTCCCTGCCTGAGTCGATGTGAGCTTGGCGCCGCGCGGCCGCTTCTTCGATACGCAGCTTGGGTAGACCGGACTCGATCGCCCTGGTCATGCCGCCGAGTTGTTCGACCTCCTCGATGTGCTGCCACGCGCGACGCATCAGCGCATCGGTCAGTACCTCGAGGTAGTAACTGCCGCCCCAAGGATCGATCACACGACAGATCTGCGTCTCGTCCTGCAGGTAGAGCTGCGTATTGCGGGCGATGCGCGCCGAGAAGTCGGTCGGCAGCGCGATCGCCTCGTCCAACGCGTTGGTGTGCAACGACTGGGTGTGGCCCAGCGCCGCAGCCATCGCTTCGATGCACGTGCGCACCAGGTTGTTGAACGGATCCTGCTCGGACAGCGACCAGCCGCTGGTCTGCGAGTGCGTGCGTAACGCCAGCGATTTCGGGTTCTGGGGATTGAACTGTGCGATCAGCTTGGCCCACAGCAGCCGAGCGGCGCGCAGCTTGGCCATCTCCATGAAGTAGTTCATGCCCTCGGCCCAGAAGAACGACAGCCGCGGTGCGAACTGGTCGATCTGCAAGCCGGCCTTCAGTCCAGCCCGTACGTACTCGAGACCGTCGGCCAACGTGTAGGCCAGTTCGAGGTCCGCCGTCGCACCCGCTTCCTGCATGTGGTAACCGGAGATGGAAATACTGTTGAAGAGCGGCATCTTCTCAGCGGTGTAGGCGAAGATATCGGCGATGATCCGCAGGCTGAACTCGGGCGGATAGATGTACGTGTTGCGGACCATGTACTCCTTGAGGATGTCGTTCTGGATGGTGCCGGTCAGCCGGTCGAGCCCGACCCCCTGCTCGAGCCCGGCGGCGATGTAGAACGCCATGATCGGCAGTACCGCGCCGTTCATGGTCATCGAGACCGACATTTCGCCGAGCGGGATTCCGGCAAACAGGATCTCCATGTCGACGATCGAATCGATGGCTACACCGGCTTTGCCGACGTCGCCGATCACACGCTCGTGGTCGGAGTCGTAACCGCGGTGCGTCGCCAGGTCGAAGGCGATCGAGAGCCCCTTCTGCCCGGCGGCGAGGTTACGGCGGTAGAACGCATTGCTCTCTTCCGCGGTGGAGAATCCGGCGTACTGACGCACGGTCCAGGGGCGCGTCACGTACATCGTCGCGTACGGCCCGCGCAAGAACGGCGGGATGCCGGCGACAAAATCGAGGTGCTCCAGGCCGGCCAGGTCGTGGCGGCCGTAGAGCGGGGCGACATCGATCTGCTCGCCTGTGTGCCAGCGAATCGTATCGGGATCGAGGCCGGCCTCTTGACGCGCGCGAGCGGCCCAATCGGCACGGCTCGCTACCGCAGCGAAGGTCGGTGTCACCTGCGAAAAATCGGGGATGCGGTTCATAACTCCACCCCGCAGGTGACCGCCAACTCGCGCAAGATCAGGAGCGCATCGCTACCGACGTGGATCAGTCGGTCGACCCCTGCCGTTTGCAGAGCATCGATCTGGTCGGGTGGCTGCCCGGCCAGGATTACCGTAGGTGGGTCGGCGATCGCCTTGAGCCGGCGTGCAGTTTCGGCCGCCTGCGTGGCGTAGGTCTCGTCCCGCCCGACGATCACTACGATCTGCGCGCCGCTATCGAGTGCCGCAACGGCAGCAGCGTCGGCAGCGGCGTGGCAGCCAGCGACCTGGACGGCAAAACCGCCGACCTCAAAAAACGCCCGTGCGAAATCGAGCCGCGGCATGTAGCGCGCCACGTCGCCCAGGTTGGCACAGTAGACAGCGCAAGCGTCGGACTGCCGAGCGCGGTGCTGCGCGACCGCCGTACGCAACGCTTCGAAAGCTTCGGCGGCGCGCCACGGCTCAATCGGTTCGACACGTAGATCCGGGTCGGCACGGTGCCGCAGCAGCTTGGTCAGCTCACCGATGCTGGCCCCGGCACCGGCGGCTGTGACGACCTTTTCGAACAGTTCCTCCGCCTGTGAATCGACGACCTCACCCAGCTGCTGCAGGACCGCGACGTTATGAGCCTGGGTCTCACCGGTGCGCAGATCCCGCGATTGCGCGGCCCGCTGCTCGCCGATGGCCGCGTAGTCGGGCAGGTTCGGTACCGGGACCGCCTCTCCGTGGTCGGGATACATGTTCACGCCGACGAAGATCTCACGCCGTGTCGCCACGGCGGTCGCTCGGACAGCGGCAGTTGCAGCCACCATTCTCTGGGGCAGCCCATCCTGAAGCGCCGACAGCATGCCGCCGGCGGTCTCGATCTCTTGCAGCAGCGCCCACGCCTTCTCGGCCATCTCGGCGGTGAGCGACTCGATGTACCAGGAGCCGCCGGCCGGATCGACCACCGCGTCGAAGTGACTCTCCTCGCGCAGGATCAACTGGGTGTTGCGCGCCAGCCGACGGCTTCGCTCGCCCGGCAGGCCGAGCGGTTCGTCGAACGGCGCGACGTGCAGACTGTCGGCCCCGCCGAATACCGCCGCCATCGCTTCGGTCGTCCCGCGCAGGATGTTCACGTGCCGGTCGTAGCGCGTCTTGTTGAAACGACTCGTGCGGGCGTGGATGTTCATCCGCTGGGCCGCTTCGCTCGCGCCGCACGCAGCGACGATCTCTGACCACACGAGACGCGCGGCGCGCAGCTTCGCGATCTCCATGAAGAAATGTGACCCCACCGCAAAACCGAACTGGATCCGCGGCGCGACGACTTCGACGTCGAGCCCTCGCTCCTGCAGCGCCCGCAAGTGATGCAGCGCCACCGCGAGTGTGAAGGCCAGTTCCTGGACTCCGCTGCCACCCGCTTCATGGTACGGCAGGCCGTACGCCGCGACCGTCCGTAGCTGTGGGGCGTGGTCGGCGGCCCAACCGACCACTGCGGCCAGTTCGTCGTAGGCGCTCGGGAGGCTCACCGGCAAGCCACCCAGCTCGACCAGCCCGCACAGCGGATCCATGCCGACGCTACCGCGTAGTTGGGCCGGATCGCCCTGGCGCTGCCGCACCAGTGCGACCAACATCGCAGCGAGCGGCAACCCGGCCGATCCAGCCTGGATCAAGAGCGGTGTCTGCTGCAGATCGACCGACGCCAAGGCCGAGCCGAGTTCCGTCACCGAGGCGATGGACGTACCGCCGACGCCCACTTCACCAGGTGCGGCCTGGTCGGGGTCGAGTCCTGCCTGACCGGCTCGGTCGAGGATGAGGTTCACAGCGGTTTGGCCGCACGACTGGTCGTGCCGCAGAGCTGCGTCGAACTGCTCATAGGTGGGAAATGGAAGTTCCTGCGCCACTAGCCACTCTGCTTGCCGATGACCGAGCGGCCACGCGCCCCGTACGAACGGGCGGATACCCGGTTGACCGCCGAGGTGGGGCAGTTTGGCGTCATCGGCAGCGGTGTAGAGCGGCCGGAGCGTGATGCCCTCGACCGTCGGCGTGAACAATCTCTTCTCGAACGCCGTGCCCGCAAGCATCCGCTCCGCCTCGGCGCGCCACTCCGGGTACGTCGGCCGCCGAAACTCGTCGAGCAAGTGTGCACTGCGGTCGTCGCCGTTCTTGGTCATGGCCTTTCTCTCTCGTGGCGTCGGACCGTCTGTCACGCGCGCAGCCGTATCCCGCCGAGGATCAGACCCGCCACCGCCTCGGCCTTGCTTTCGAGGCGCGTGTTGCGCCGCGACAGAATCCAGTCGGTGGCCATCTCGTCGAGAACGCCGAAGATCGCCTTCGCCGCCAAGAGCGGTTCTGCTTCCGGAGTAAACGCCCCTTCGGCCTGCCCCTGGGCCACCACGTCAGCGATGATACCGAGGTAATCACGCACCTGGTTGCGCGAGAGTTGCCCCATGAAGTGCAGACTGTGGCGTAACTCGACCTGCGTGATGATAGCCAGGTCCCGATCCTCGCCGACCAGTTCCAGATGCAATTCGATGATGCGCCGGAGCTTATGTTCGGCGCCGAGTTGCTGCGGGATCTGGGCGCGGCCCTTCTCGATGAACCGGCTCATGGCACGGTCGAAGAGTGCGAACAGGATCGCGTCCTTGTTTTCGAAGTAGAGGTAGATGGTCCCGTCCGCGACGCCGGCCCGGCGGGCAATCATCGCCACCGTCGTGTTGTAGTAACCACGCCGGGCGATCTCGACCACGGCCGCGTCGAGGATGCGTTTGCGCTTGTCGCCGTTGCCCCTTACCGCGGCCATCGTTTGCTCCTGTGGCCCATGGCGGCCGTCCTCACCACCAACCTGAATGATAATTCACATCGTAAGGTCACCGAAGCTGATTTCGGCCAGTAGCCGGGCCACCGACTCTAACCCGATTATACCAACACTTTAAGCCCGCGACAAGTCGGGAAAGTAAATCTGTATCTCAACCGTTGACAGCCGCAGCCGATCCTCTTACAATAGTGAATAGTCATTCATTTTCCTCCGGCCCCGGCGGTGGCGCCCCAGGGCCTGGCCGAGGAGGTGCCATGCGCAGGCAGATCCGCAAAATCGCCGTGCTCGGCTCGGGCGTGATGGGCAGCGCCATCGCTGCCCATTTCGCCAACGCCGGCGTACCGTCTCTAGTCTTGGACATCGTCCCGGGCGAGCTGACCGACAAGGAGCAGAGTGCGGGCAAAACACTTCAAGACAAGGCGGTCCGCGACCGCATTGCCCGCGATGCGGTCAATGCCATGCTCAAGACCAAACCGTCGCCTCTGTTCAACGCCGAGCGGATCGGGTTGATCGAGACCGGCAATTTCGAGGACGACTTACCGCGTCTCCAAGAAGCCGACTGGGTCATCGAGGTGGTCAAAGAGGACATGGCCATCAAGAAGATCGTGCTCGAGA
>JAUVBS010000051.1 GCA_030591105.1 bacterium
ATGCGCCGGTGGTGGTGATTGCCGCGGACTTCGATGGTGACACCTATGTGGACCTGGCGGTGGCCAACGCCGGTTCAGACGATTTGACGCTCGCTTACGGTGCGGGCGACGGTACTTTCCCGGACGTGACGACGTTGCCGCTCTCGTGGTCGGTGGAGACCTTGTGCGTCATCGACCTGAACGGCGATCCCTTGCCGGATCTGGCGGTCAGTGCCGGCAGCGTGGGGATCCAGACCATTACGAATCTCGGCGGTCGCGTGTTTGGCCAGTGGCGCTTTTACGGGACGGGGTCCAATGCGGTCTCGCTGGCGGCGGCAGATCTCGACGGTGACGGGGACCAAGATCTGGTCGTGGCCAACGGGAGCGACGAGACGTTAGCTCTGCTGGAGAACCTCGGTAGTGGGTTATTTTCGAGCAACATCCGGGTGCACGAACTCGATGGAACGCCATACCGGATCATCGCCGCCGACATCGATCTGGACGACCGGACCGACGTGATCGTCTCGTACAGCGGGCTGAGCGAGGTGGCCATGATCATCAACGTCGATCAGTGGCTGTTCTCACCGCCGATCCGTTTCAGTTCGGCGCAGCGTCCGGGCACACTCTTGCTGGCGGACTACAACGGCGACCTCATACCCGACCTGGTCGTTTTCGATCTCGAGTTGGATCTCACCCTCGGCATGCTCAACGTCGAGCCCAATCCGGTGCCTGTGCAACAGCTGCCGCTTCAGGTCGCCTGCGGTGGCGACGTTCTCGAGCTGGTACTGGTGACTGCCGGGCTCGGCGACTGGCAGGTTTCGACGCTGGTCGGTGACGCTTGGCGAGAGGTGGCGTCCTCAGCGTACCGGCCGGTCGGCCGGTGGCGGCAGTCCGGCGACGGCTGGCTGGCGTGGCTCTCACGCGACGATCTCATCGACCTCGGCGTCGAGCTAGACGGTAACGGGCCCTCCTTGCGTCTACAGAGTGACGGGTTGGTTGACGGCGGCGTAACGGTGACGGCGCCGGCGGGTTGCTTTTCTCCGGAGTCGGCGACACCAGGAGTGTCGCTGCAGCTTTCCGAGCCCTACCCCAACCCGTTCAATCTCGTGGTGCGGTGCGATTTCAGTCTTAGCCGGGCTGGGCACGTCCGCGCCGGTGTCTGGGATCTGGCTGGGCGCCGGATCGCTACCTTGGCCGACGGCTGGTATGCGGCGGGGCGGTATCCGTTGATCTGGGACGGCCGTTCCGCTGAACGGACGGTCCCGGCGGGTACGTATCTGCTGCGGGTGATCACCGAGAGTGCCGTGGTCACGCGGAAAACTGTTTTGGTCAAGTAAGCTACCGGTCCGGCACTGACCCGGCTGCCGCCGACAAGTAGCGCACTTCCTCCTCGAGCACCACACCGAAACGGTCGTGTACGGCGCGGCTCATCTTGCTGGCAAGGGCGCGGACGTCCTCGGCGGTGGCGCCGCCGGCGTTGACGATGATGTTGGCGTGGCTGCCGAACACGGCGGCACCGCCGACGCGCATCCGCTTGGCTCCCGCTCGTTCGAGCAACTCGCCGGCAGCGCGGCGGCGCTCACCGGGCTGCGACGGCGGTAGATTCTTGAAATAACTACCCGCCGACGGCTGGTCCCAAGGGTGGCGCGCGCGGCGCAAGCTGAGCTTCTCCTCGCGCACGCGCCGCGCCGCGCCACTGTCGCCACGGGCGAGCCGTAACACCGCTTCGAGAACGACGCTGCCCGATTCTTTCAACCCGGTGGAACGGTAACCGAAGGCGAAATCTCGCGGCTGCAAAATCTCCACCGAACCATCGGGACGAAGTACAGTAGCGGTGACCAGATACTCGGCGATCTCGTGACCGAAACAGCCGGCGTTACCGACCAGCGCTCCGCCTAGCGTGCCGGGAATTCCCGACGCGAACTCCAGGCCGACCAACTCATCGTCGAGTGTCCGCCGGATCAAGTCGTCGAAAACGATGCCGGCTCCGACGGCGACGTGGTCGTCGCGGACGAGGTATGTGTCTCGCTCGATCTTGAGGATCAGACCGGGAAATCCCGCATCGGCGGCCAGCACGTTACTCCCACCACCGAGGAAATACAGCGGTAACCCGTGCCGCCGGGCGAAAGACTGGAACTCGCGCGCTTGTTCGACGGTATCGATGCGGCAGACCGCTGCCGCCGGGCCGCCGATCTGCAGCGTAGTCAGCCTGTGCAGCGGGACGTCGCACTGGATGAGGTCTGGAGCGCGGTCGTTCAATAGCGCGATCGTGCGGCGTACCCGATCGGGCGCTGGCGAGGGGAGATTGTCGGGATGCAGGTTCATACCTAGTGTGCCGTCGAAGCGGTTCGTCGGCCCGACGCACGGGGGTGACGGAACGATTGCCCGGGCCGATTTCAACCCATCCGGGCTCGAAGCTCTCGCCGCACAGGATGGGGCCGAGTACGGTATCCGTCAAGCCAGGGAGCAGCTGTCCTTTGCCACCAGCGCGGCGACAGGGTAAATTGCACTTGCGGGCCGCCTTGTTCGGGCGGCGCGTTCTCGGTGTGCCATCCAGTCAAATCGTGGTGGGAGCGGAATGAACTCGGACAGGAAAGTGATCGTCGGCGCGACCGTCGTCTCGGTTGTGGTGCACCTGGTGGCCGCGTTGCTGACGTGGAACCTGCCTTTGATCGGGGAAGCTGATCTGCAAGCAGCGCCGTCGGCCTCGGACGAGATCGAATTGTTTCTGGTGTCCGACGAACAACTGGGTGAGGAGTCGTCAATGCCGGACGCGTACACGGCGGTTCCGGAACGCCTGGCGACCGACGAACCACCCGAGAACCCCGATTTTTTGGGCTTGCACCACGCCCAGGCCGCCGACCAGCTCGAGGGCGGCGATGCCGATAGTCAGCCTGGCGCCGAGCGAGAAGACGAAATGGCCCAGATGCAGATCCAGCAAGAGAGCCTCGACGGCGCCGGTGGTGTGATGTTCACGACGCCCAGCCAGCAGGACGGCCAGCCGGCGCCGTCGCGGCCGACACCGAGTGAGATGGCCGCCGAGCAGGCGCAACAGGGCGGTGTGGCGGCTGATGATCTCGGCCAACTGATTCTGCCGAACGAGATGGAGCCGGATGGCGATAGTGCAGCAGACGATGAGCGGCTCGATCCGGCGGACACGCAGCCGGAAGTCCCGGAATGGATGGGGTCGCGTGCGCCGTCGATTCTCAAGGATGGTACCGAAGCGGCGTCGGGCGACCGTGGCTTCGATTTCGATCAGCTCTCGGTCGGCAGGGTCGGCGCGAATATTTCGTTCCAAGGGGCGTTCAGCCTGAGCACGTACGAGTGGAATTTCGCCCCCTGGATGCACCGGTTCGAGCAGGATCTACACCGCCACTGGAACGCACCGTACGCGTATCGACTCGGCATCATCCACGGCAAGACGCAGATTCGGCTGGTGATCGAACGGGACGGCCGCCCCAGCGTCATGGAGGTGATAGGTACTGTCGGGCACGAATCGCTCCACCAATCCAGTGTGTCGGCCCTGAAGGCGTTTGCGCCTTACGTACCGTTGCCGCCCGATTTTCCGGAAGAGTATCTTGTGATCATCCTGACGCTTCACTATCCTGCGTGGAGGCGGTGACCCCGTGTCGGTGACGCCGACGCCCCTTGGCCGCTAATTTTTTGCTCGGCAGAACGTGAAAGGAACCTCCTTAAATGTGGGAAATGATTCTGGCCGGCCGCTATATGATGATTCCCATCGGGATCGCATCGCTGGTGGGCTTGGCGGTTCTACTGGAGCGGCTCTACACGCTGCGCCACCACCGGATCGTCGTGCCCGAGATCGTCGAGGCGGTCGAGACCTTACGCGCGAGCGAGGACTTCTCGGTGGCGTATGCGATCCTCGACCGACGGCCGGGACCGTTCGCCACCATCGTCCGCGCCGGTCTGGACCACGCCGACGACAACTGGCAAGTCACACGTGACGTGCTGCAGGAGGCGGGCCGCCAGGAAGCCAAGCGGCTGATGCGCCACTTGGGTATTCTCGAGACCGTCGCTGCCGTGTCTCCGTTATTGGGTCTGCTGGGGACCGTACTCGGTATGATCCGGGTCTTCGCCACCATCTCCACCGCCGGTCTGGGTAATCCCGAGACGCTTTCGGCCGGCATCAGCGAGGCGATGGTCACCACCGCGGCCGGGCTGATCATCGGTATCCCGGCCCTGGTGATGTACAACTGGCTTTCGGGCCGCGCCGAGGGCATCATTTTCGAACTCGAGGTGTACGCCACGAAGGTGCTTGATACCCTGCGCGAGCGGCAACGGCGCCGGCTCGAGCGCGCGCAGACCGATCCGTTGCCGACGGGACAGCGCTAAGCCATGGATTTCGTCCCAGCAAAGAAGAATCGATCCCTCATCATCAACGTCACCTCGTTGATCGATGTGATGTTTCTGCTGCTGATCTTCTTCATGGTCAGTTCTACGTTCAAGAATCAGCCGGCGATCAACTTGGTCTTACCGCGCAGCGCCACCGCCGAAGAGACCGTCGTTACGCCGACGGTGCTTTACCTGACGTCAGATGGGCGTGTCTTCTTGAACGATCGGTTGATGAGCGAGGCCGATCTCGGCGGGATGCTACGGCAGCTGCAGGGGGCGACCGGAGAAGACCGCGTCGTCATTCGGGCCGATGAAAACGCGCCCCACGGCGCTGTCGTCGAACTGATCGATCTGGTCAAGCAGAGCGGCTATACCCGCGTGAGCATCTCCGCCCGACCCGGGAGTCGCTGAGCCCGACTGGTGGCAGTAACGGCCGCGCGCTTTCTTGACGCGGCGACGGGTGGGAACTAGAATTCGCCGCCTGTGTATGGGAGGCACCCTCACGGAGGTATGAAGAGCTTGTTCCGACTGATCGCCGGGCGTACTGCGCCGCTGCTGGGAGCACTGACCGTGACCGTGGGCCTGATCGCCCTGGTCAGCGGCGGTTGTACCAGCGAAACCCAGAATCTCGTCGGCACCAGCCTGATCAGTTCCCAGGTCGATACGGTACTCAGACCGCTCGCGATCCGTAACATCGATGACTACTCACCCATCGCCGTCGTCGACGAGGCCGAGCCTTTCGATCAGGCGCAGGTGCTCTACTTCGGCCGCCAGGGCAGCGAGAGCTCGTCCATCCTGCTGAACTACGACTTCTCCACGCTGCAGGCGGAGGGCTGGCTGCCCGACATCGTCAACGCCGAAAACATCACCGCGGTCAAGCTGGTGATGATTCGTCTGGAGCACTACAGCAAGCTGCCCAGCGGTGGCCGCGGCGACTTTCACAACCCGGCCTTGAAATCCTATGCAGCTTATCAACTCGACCAGACATACGACGCGCAAGACTACCCGGGACCGCTACCGCCCAGCAATCCACTCCGTCTGAATGAGAATACCGAGCCGCGTAGTACCGGCGGCGTCACCTTGATCATCGCAACCAATCGCTTTCTGGAATGGTACGCCGCCGAGGACTCGATCGGCGTGATCGTGACCGAAGGAGTGCATCCCGACTCGGACGACGGCTTTGTCGGTTACGCCTCGCGCGACCTGACGCGTTTCTCGGAGTTGGCGCCGGAGTGGGAGGGCACCACGGTGCCGCCGAAACTGCAGATCGAGTTCGCCGATACCACGAACCTGCTCATCGCCCCCTACGCGGACATCTCTTCGTTCGATCAGGTCGATAGCGCACCGACCGATCTGTCCGCCGGCTTCATGCTCCGTACGCACCTGCGCGATTATCCGTGGCTGCTATATGATTTCTCCCAACTGCCGGCCAACGTCTTCATCAATCGCGCCGTGCTCGCGGTGGCCAACGACACGACGCGTGCGTACGGCCCCGGTTTCGAGGCGATCGTCGTCTCCGAATTGGACTCGACTTTTGTCCCGGCTGCCGGCGACACCTTGACGACCACCTGGATCGGCAACAACGTCTACGAGATCAACGGCCAGCTCAGCCTCAAACCGTGGGAGACGACACGGCTCAATCTGATCGTCACCTCGGCGGTGCAACGGATGGTCAACGAGGTCTACACCGGGCGGCGGGGATTTCTGCTGACCGCCGGCGAGGCCGAGTTCGCTAGCGTGGCCGGCGCCGGCTTCGATCCGGGTCTGTTGATGCAGCGGTTCTGGTTCTACGGCGACGATGCCCCGGCCGACTCACTGCGGCCGTACCTGCAGATAACCTACACCCGTACCAATGTATTGACGGGGGAGGGGCGCTGATGGGTCTTCGTCGTCGGTGGCGCTCCATCGATCCCGTCCTGGCGGCGTTGGTACTGCTGTCGCTGGCGATGGGGACGGCCGTGCAGGCCCAGACCCCCATGGCGCTCCGTAACTGGGGCCAGAACATCACCACCAGCGATGCGAGCGTCGCCGGGCGTGGCGGCTGGGGCATGGCGCAAAGCGACAGCCTGAGCCCCTCCTTCCAGAACACCGCGAGTCTGGTGGCGACGCCGCTGGTGACGATCCTGCTGACCGCCTACGGAGAGCACGTCACTTCGGAGGGATCGGATGAGCACCGCGGTACGTACCACGCGTTCGTACCCAACGTGCGGGCGATGCTACCGGTGATCAAGCGGCGGCTGGCGCTGGCGGCCGGCTTCGCCATTCGCCGCTCGATGGTCTACGAGACCCGCACGGCGTTTCTCGACACGGTCTGGGGTGATGTGGTCGAAGGCTACGAGCAGTTCTTCCGTAAAGGCAATCTCTTCGAAGTGCCACTCAGCGCGAGCGCGAAGGTGCTACCTGGTTTGTCGGTCGGGGCCGACTTGATCCTGCACCGCGGCTCGATCACCGGTACGACGAACTACACCTATCTCGGTGCCGGCGGCCTGGACCCGCGCTACTTGAGCTCGAACCAGGAGGCCGAAAGCAAGTTGAACGGTGAGTCGTGGCGCTTCAGCTTGCTCTGGTCCTCGCTCGACTGGCTGCGGATCGGCGCGTCCTATGAGCTGCCTTACGATTTGCATATCGACAACTCGGTGGCGATCGCCGGTGTGTCGGGGCGCAGCCACTCCCAGTTTGAGACCCACATGCCCGAGGAGTGGCTGGTCGGCGGACAATTGCGTCTGGGTAGGCGCTGGTGGCTCGGAGGCGAGTATCAGTTCGCCGCCTTCAGCAAATTCACCGGCGTGCCGGACTGGGAATCGGACATGGAGGACGAGTGGACCGCCTCGGTCGGTTTTGAAAGGACGATGAACCGTCTCCGCAAGGGCGGCTGGCGCAACCTGCCGATCCGTTTCGGCGTCGCAACCAGACGCTGGGCCTACCGGATCGACGGAGAGACCATCGACGAGATGTCCGCGTCTGTGGGGACCGGTTTCGCACTGGCCCGCGGTCTGGGGCAGCTCGATCTTGCCTTTACCTACGGCAAGATCGGTAAACTGGATGAGATCTCGGTTGCCAGCGAATACTGGCGTTTCACGATATCGTTGTTGGGACTGGAACATTGGTGGTAGACCGTTCCGCTCCGGAGCGGTCAGCAACGACAGCAAGGAGAGATCGACATCATGCACTGGACGATACGTACTGTCAGCCTAGTTCTGCTGGCTGTGGTGCTGCTGCTAGCCGGCTGCCGTGAGCAGATGCCCGAAACCGATCTGGACCGTTTCGTCGCCGCGCTGGACGGTTTGACGACCGAAGCGAAGATCGACACGCTACGCCAGATAGCAACGGACTCGCCGCCAGAGTCGGTCTACGCCAACTACCAGCTGGGCAACGTCTATTACGAAGCCGCCGTCGATAGCGCCCGCGTCCGGGGTTGGAACCACCCGTCGGCCGCTGCGCGTCTAGATTCGGCCGAGGTTTACTTCAACCGCGCGGTGGCCCAGGATTCATTGATGGTCGAAGCATACGTCAATCTCGGCGCGGTCTGGGACGACCGGTCCGAGATGATTGGCAAGCGCGGTGACCGCGTGCTGCGCCAGGAAAAAGCCGAGCAGATGTATAGCAAGGCGTTGGTCATCGATCCGCACAACGAGAAGGCGCGCTGTAATCTCGGCGCACTCTATATGCGAGTGAACCGCACGACCGATGCGAAGAACGAATTCCAGCAGGTCCTCGCGGTCGATCCGCATAGCGCTTTGGCGCATTACAATCTGGCGATCATGTTTGCCGAATCCAAATTGTACGACGAAGCGATCCTCGAGTGGAAGCTGGCGGCGAAGTACGATCGGGATGGAGACATCGGCGCGCGATCGCGCGAAAACGTCAAGATCGTCGAGGAATTGCAACAGACCAAGACCCCGCAGAAGATCCTGACTCCGTAGCGGACGGCACTCGTCCGTGCAGGCGGTCGGGCCGCGGCCGGCCCGGCCACGGCGGCCTGACCACGGCGGCCTGGCCACAGCGGTCTGGCCGCGGCGGCCGAACCGCCAGCAGTGGGGCGAACCGGCCATGGGTTTCCCGCTTTCGATTCCACCGATCCTGGAGCGCCGCTTGCGGCCCGGCACGCGTGTGCTGCTGGCGCTCAGCGGTGGCGTCGATAGTGCGACGGCTCTGGCTCTGCTGACTGAACTCGGCTGCCGCGTCGAATGTGTCACCTTCAAGAATTTCTGCTACGCCGAGACCGACGATGGCTCCGGCCGCGCCTGTTGCTCTCTCGAGGCGATCGAGGATGCCAGGCGGTTGGCCCAGTGCCACGGCGCGGTGCACTGGGTTGCCGACGTGTCGGCCAGGTTCGGCGCCGAGGTGATCGAGCCGTTCGTTGCCGCCTACGCCGTCGGCTTGACGCCGAACCCCTGCCAGACTTGCAACGCCTTGGTTCGTTTCCCGGAGCTGGTGCGCCTTGCCGACCGTCAGGGGTGTGATCTGGTCGCCACCGGTCACTACGCGCGGATCGGCGCGGCGAGCCGCCCTTACGGCACGCGCGAACCGACAGGCACCGAAACCGACGGCGCCGCTTGGGCTGACGACGTTGCCCTCATACGTGGTGTCGACGCCGACAAGGATCAGGCGTACTTTCTCTACCGGGTGGCGCGCCGGTTGCTTCCGCGGCTGGTCTTTCCGGTCGGCTGGTACACCAAGCGTCAGATCCGCGGTGCAGCCGAAGAGCTCGGCTTGCCGGTGGCCCACAAGCTGGAGAGCCAGGAGATCTGCTTCGTCCCCGACGGTGATCGCTCATTCTTGTTCCCGGCAGGCGCGTTGACCGAGCCGGGGGAAATCACCGACCGTGGCGGCGAGGTTCTCGGCCGGCACCGCGGCTTGGTCCACTATACGGTGGGGCAGCGGCGCGGTCTGGGCATCGCAGCACCGCAACCGCTGTATGTGCTCACGCTCGACCCTGCCCATAACCGGCTCGTGGTGGGGCCGCGCGACGAGCTGGCGGCCACGCGTATCGTCTGTGACGATTTCCAGGCGGGCGTGCCGGACTTCCCCGCCACCGGGCCCGACGTGGATTTCGCGCCGACGGTTACCGCGCGGATCCGCCATCGACACGCCGGTGCGCCGGTC
>JAUVBS010000481.1 GCA_030591105.1 bacterium
ATCTAGTGCGGATTGTCGATGACTGATCCGGGCTAGAACAGGACTGGTTGGCCAGGCTGGCCCGGCGGGCCGAGGTCTGGCACATACGGCTCCGATGGCAAGGAGTTGGGACCCTCGCGGTCTTCGGCGTCGACGCCGCGCACCCGGATCTGGTGCGAGTCGCCGATGGTTGCAACCAGAGTGTAGTTCGTGCTCGCGGTCGTGGCGACCTGCGTGTATCCGCCACCGTTGACCGAGTGCTCGACGATGTAGTGATCGACGGGCGAGCCGGTCGACGGCGCCGTCCAGACGTAGGCCACTTCGACCGTGGTCTGCGCTACCGCCGGCGTGGCGAAGCCGACGACCGCCAGGGCGAGCAAGAGAGCCGTGGCAGAGATTCCAGGGTTTCGGTACATGGTGGCTGTCGGCCTCCGCGCTTGAGGTGTTCGTTCTCGGTCGCGGGCGATGGCGAAGATACGGTCGGTGTGCTTCGCCCGCGTGTCCGGAGACAGGTTTGCAAGGGGGGTGCCACCGGCTCGGCCGAAGGGTCCCAACGCGCGCCGCGACGCCCACCGAACTTTATGGTGCTGGCCAAGTTAATCTTGTCGTCGTCGCGGTCGTCGACGGGGGTCGTTGGGCGGGCCGGGAACACCGCCGGCCGCGTTGCGATTCGCACGCTCGGTGCGGCGACCGGGCGGATTGCGCGAACGCAGGTCGGCCGGACGGGCCGGTCGCGACACTGGATGATCGACGTATGAATACACGGCGTGAAATAGAGGATTCGCAGCCATTTGCGGCCCATCTGGCCTGGTCAGCGTTAGCGGTGGCTTACCTCGGATTGGTTGCTTTCGGGATCACTTTTCATTTCATCCCGCCTTTGATTCCCGGCCTGATCAGCGAACTGGGGTTCGGCCGCGGCCAGGCGGGATTGTTGATGTCGCTACTCGTCGTGCCGGGCATCGTCCTGGCGATCCCTGCCGGTAGGCTGGTCGATCGCTACGGCGAACGAAGCGTCGGGACCGCCGGTTTGGCGCTCATGGCGATCGGGACCGCGGCGATGACCGTCAGCGGTGATTTTACCGGACTCGCCGCCGGACGTGTGGTCACCGGTATCGGCACCATGCCCGCGTTGGTCGCGATGCAGCGCACCGTGACGCGGATGTTCGCCGGCCGGCCGATCGGTCTACCCATGGGCCTGTTCAGTACCGGCGTGCCGGTCGGCATCGTACTCGTTCTGAATCTGGCCGGACCGCTGAGCGAGCGGTGTGGGTGGCGCTGTGTGGCGTTGGGCGCTGCGGTGTGCACACTGCTCGCCGGCGTTGTTTTCTGGTCGTGCTGGACGTGGCTCGCGCGGCGCGGCGTGATGCGGCCGGTAACCGAGACAGTACGGTCTGCGCAACTCTCCCGGATCGGTATGGGAACGCTCTGGCTAGCAGGCGTGGTCTGGCTCTGCGCCAACGGAGCGATGACCGCGTTCGTGACGTTTGCACCGGACCACTACCTGGACCTCGGCTTTGCCACCGGCCAGCGGGGCTTGCTGGTGAGTCTGCCGGTGTGGATCTCCGCTCCGTTGGCGCCGCTGATCGGCGCGCTGAGTGACCGGCGTGGCAGCCGTGCGGTATTCATCGGTGGCGGCATGCTGCTGATGGGAATCTGCTTCGCTCTGGCGACGGCAAACTGGCTCGGGCCGATCGGGCTCGGCGTGGGTCTCGGTCTAGCGCTGGCCGGAGTGGTGACGCCGATTCTGACGCTACCGGCCCAGCTACTGTCGCCGGCGCAGCAAGGCCGCGCTTTCGGTATCCTCAATGCCTGCGCCGGTCTGGGAGCGGCCACGCTGCCGCCGATCGCGGGTCTGGTGCGCGATCTGACCGGTGGCTACACTTGGTCGCTCGGGCTGATGGCGACCGCGGCTCTGACCGGAGCGATGGTGGCCGGCGTCTTGAATCGGCGCGAGTACCGTTCCCGGGGTTGACATTCCGACCTGTACGTTTTATCTCCCACCGGTGGGGCTGATTACGGCCCCGGACCGAGGAGCAATCATGAACCCCGATGTGCATGCCCTCTGGCCAGAACTCGACTGGATCGAGTCAGCGGAATTGCGTGAGGCTACCGCGCGCACCTGGGAGTTGGCGCTCGCGCGCAGCCCCTTGAGC
>JAUVBS010000083.1 GCA_030591105.1 bacterium
GATTAAACCTTCGCGCGAGCCTTCGCCGAGGTCGACACCCTCGTAAAGACGTTGGGCGATCCGCATCACCCGCTGCGGTGAGAGTTTCAGACGCCGGCTGGCGGCTTGCTGCAACGTCGAGGTCGTGAACGGCGGGCTGGGACGTTGGCGGGTCTGTTTGCGCTCGACCCGCTCGACCCGCCACGGCAAGGTCGTGCGTGCGGCCTCGGCCAACCGGTCCGCCTCATTCTGTTGCAACAGATAACGCTTGGCAGGCTCCCGCAACTGCCCGGTGTCGGGATCGAAATCCTTACTCCCGGCCAACCGGACACCGCCGACTCTGCTCAGGCGGGCGGTGAACAGCAACTCCTCGCTGGTCAGCGCCGCTTCGATATCGAAGTACTGCGCCTGGTGGAACGCCTGTCGTTCTTCCTCCCGTTCGACGACCAGTCGTACGGCTACGCTCTGTACGCGTCCCGCTGAAAGCTTGGTACGAACCTTTTTCCAGAGTACCGGTGAGAGCGAATATCCGTAGAGCCGATCGAGGATACGGCGACTTTCCTGAGCTCGTACGAGTTGCAGATCGACGTCGCGCGGGTTGGCCAGCGCTTCTTGTACCGCCGACCGCGTGATCTCGTGATACGCGATACGCTTGACCGGAATCTTCGGCTTGAGCACCTCGAGCAGATGCCAGCTGATCGCCTCGCCCTCACGGTCTTCGTCAGTAGCCAGCAACAATTCGTCGGCCTGTTTGACCAGTTTACGCAGTTCCGTGACGTGCTTCTTGCTCGATTGCGGTACGACGTAGATCGGCGCGAAGTCGTTTTGTGGGTCGACACCGAGGCGTGCCCACTCCTGCTTACGGTACTCCTCGGGGATTTCGCCGGCGGACCCCGGCAGATCACGGATATGACCGTAGCTGGCCGCTACCTGGTACTGGTCGTCCAGGAATCGTTCGATGGTCCGGGCTTTGGCCGGGGACTCCACGATGATCAGCTTCAAAAGACGCTCTCCTTAGCCGGTTACGACACTCGGTCGGCTACTGTGCTCCCAACAGGATCCTCGCCGGAGGCTCCCGATCAATGCGCTTGCGCACCGTTGCTCGGCGCCGGCGGCTGGATCTCCGCCGCCCGGACCGTCAGCAAGACGTGATCGAGGATCTCGCCGAGGTCTTCGCGGGTGAGCGGTCGTTCGCCGGCCAATGACGCCACCTGGACCACCGTCTCGAGTTGCTGCCAGCTGATCTGCTCCTCGCCGCACAGACGTAGTAAATAGCCAAACGCTTCGGGGCTCAGATAGCGGCGCTCTTCGTCGGTCTGCAAGCGGACCGCCCGGTTCGCGGGCTGCTGCACACTCCTGGCCGTAAGCCACGAACCCCGAGTCTCGCCGTGCGACCGGCCGTCGAACCAGGCGAGCAGTCCGACGATATCTTCGGCGTCGAGCCCGGCTGCGTCCAGCGCCTCGCGCAACCGAATCTCCCGCGCGCCAGGGAGCTCCTCCGCGGTCAACGACTCGAGGATCAGGATCAGTAGTTGTTTCAATCGATCACGGACTGTATGCATCGCGCGGATATCTCCAGACTGCTGGGGTGACGGTCGGTCAAATTAGCACGCCGCAAACGTGGCGGCAAGTCGGTCTAGCCGCAGCCGGTTGCAAAAAGGCCATCGGCCAGTGCCAGACTATCGCCCGTGGCACTTCTTGAATTTCTTGCCGCTGCCACATGGACACGGGTCGTTTCGTCCCACCTTGGCATCGCTGCGCTGGAAAGGTTGCCGTTGACCAGGTTGATCGGGCCGCGGTGCGGCGGCCGTCGCAGTGGCCACTGCTCCGGCGTCGCCGCCGTCGCCGGCCTGGCTATACGCCGTGACCTCCTGATGTCGGGCGTGCATGTTCGACGCCGCAGGCTGCTCTTGCGGTGGCGGTGGCGCCGCCAGTTCCGCCCGAAAAAAGAGCTGTACCGTATCGTGCTCGATCCGTTGCATCAGGTCCTCGAACATCCGGAACGATTCTGCTTTGTACTCGACCAGCGGATCACGTTGACCATAAGAGCGCAGTCCGATACCGCTGCGTAGCATGATCAGTTGATTGAGGTGGTCACGCCAGTGCTCGTCGATCACCCGTAACAAAACGAAACGCTCGAGCTGACCTGCCAAACCGTCGCTCAGACGCTGCTGCTTGTCCTCTCGCCGCTGCTGGCCAAAGCTCTGCAACCGTTGGATCAGCGTGTCGTAGCCGAGATCGAGATACTCGTCGTCGCGTAACGGTAGCGGCGCCAGGACGAGCGCACGATAACCAAGGGCGACCTGGTCCATGTTCCAGAAATCAGGAGCGTCGTCGGCGTTGGCGTGTTCGGCAACGATGACGGCGACGGCTTCGTCTATGAACTCCGCCAGCAGGTCGTCGGTATCCTCGGCAAACAGACCGTCGCGGCGCAGGCCGTAAATCACTTCACGCTGCTTGTTCACGACGTCGTCGTACTCGAGCAGATGTTTGCGGATATCGAAATTGTGGCTCTCGACTTTGACTTGCGCCTTCTCGATCGCCTTGGTCACCATACCATGCGTGATTACCTCGCCGTCTTCGACGCCGAGACGATCCATGACCTTGATGATACGATCGGGGCTGAACAGCCGCATCAGGTCGTCTTCGAGCGACAGGAAGAAAATAGCCGAGCCGGGATCGCCTTGACGGCCGGAGCGGCCACGTAGCTGCCGGTCGATACGCCGGCTCTCATGGCGCTCGGTGCCGATAATGTGCAGGCCCAGTGGTTCGTCCTCATAAATGTCCGCGGTCAAGCTGGGATCGTTCGGCCACTGCTGGTCGAGTTCGAACACCTCCGGTGCGATCTTGATATCGGTACCGCGTCCGGCCATGTTGGTCGCGATGGTCACGGCCGATTTGCGCCCGGCAGCGGCGACGATCTCAGCCTCGCTGCGGTGCTGTTTGGCGTTGAGCACGTTGTGATTGATACCGCGCAGGCGCAATAGCCGGCTCAACAGTTCGCTCACTTCGACCGTCGTGGTACCGACCAGAACCGGTAGTCCCAGCGTGTGCAACCGCCCCACTTCGTCGACGATCGCCTTGTACTTCTCCTTCTTACTCTTGTAGATGACATCGTCGTATTCTCTACGGACAACCGGCTGGTTGGTCGGGATAACCACCACATCGAGGTCGTAGATCGAATTGAACTCCGCCTCCTCGGTTTCCGCCGTACCGGTCATCCCAGCCAATTTGTCATACATGCGGAAGAAATTCTGGATCGTGACCGTCGCCAGAGTCTGGGTCTCCTTCTCGACTTTGACTCCCTCCTTCGCTTCGAGCGCCTGGTGGAGCCCCTCGCTGAACCTACGGCCCGACATCAAACGGCCGGTGAATTCGTCGACGATGATGATCTTGCCGTCCTGAATGACATACTCGTCGTCGCGTTCGTACAACGCATAGGCGCGCAGCAACTGATCGATGTTACTTATCTGTTCGTTCTTCAGCGCGTAGTTTCGTTCGATCTTATCGAGCTTCTTTGCCTTCTGTTCCGCCGTGAGCATGTCGTCGTTCTCGATACGACCCGCTTCCTCGGCCAGATCGGGCAGCACGAAAAAATCCTTCTCCTCGCGCGCGAGAATGTCGCGCCCTTTCTCGGTCAGATCGATGTTGTTGTGTTTCTCTTCGACGATGTAGAGCAGATCCTCGTCCGCCTCCCACATCGCTTTGTCGCGCATATACGCTTCTTCGGTACGGCGGATCGCCTCGAGCACACCAGGGATGTGGGTCAGCTTGCGGAAACGTTGGTTCTTCGGCGCGCCGCGGCTGATACGCAACAGTTTCAGCGCAGTCTCGGGGTCGATGGTCACATCCTCACCCTGTTGTGCTCCCTTGAGCGCACGGGCAGCGTCAGCGATCCAATCATTGACTATCTTCATCTGCTGACGAACCAGCCGGTCGACCCTCGGTTTCAACTCCTCGAAGCGGTGGGTCGATTTGTCCACGGCGCCGCTGATGATCAGCGGTGTGCGTGCCTCGTCGACCAGCACCGAGTCGACTTCGTCGACGATGGCGTAATGGAACTTGCGGTGGACGATCTGATCGGGGTGGATCGCCATGTTGTCGCGCAGGTAATCGAAACCGAACTCGTTATTGGTACCGTAGGTAATGTCTGCGGCGTAAACAGCCCGCCGCTGGTCCGGCGACATGTCGTGGGTAAGGAACGAAACTTCACAACCGAGGAATCTCAGCACCCCGCCCATCCACTCCGCGTCACGGCGGGCGAGGTAGTCGTTGACCGTGACCAGGTGGGCTCCCTTACCCGGTATCGAGTTGAGGTAGAGCGGCATGATCGCCACGAGCGTCTTGCCTTCTCCGGTGGCCATTTCGGCGATCCGGCCCTCGTGCAAGACCACTGCCCCGATCAACTGAACGTCGTACGGAACCATGTCCCAGACCTGCTCATGCCCCCACACCGGCCAGGCAGCCTTGCGCTCAGCAAGGCGGCGGCACGCCTCCCAGGCCACGCCGTATGCTTCGGGCAGCATATCGTCGAGACTTTCGCCGCCGTCGTAACGCTGCCGGAACTCGCCGCGCTTGGCCCGCAGCTCATCGTCGCTCAATGCGGCGTAATCGCCACGGACCTCTTTGATCTGCTCGACCAGCGGCTGCAGGCGCGCGACGTCACGCCCCTTCTTGCCGAAAACCTTTTCGAACAGCCCCAGCAGACCGTTGGCCATACCAGCCCCTCTTCATGGGAATACTTCGTTGCCACGCCAGCTCGGCGCCAAGTTAGACGGGCTGACCGACGGTGTCAAACCTACGCCACGAGTGCGGCGGTCCAAGCTGCGCTTACCAGATCCAACCGCCGAGAACGGCATGAACCGCCAGTGCGGTACCGACGGGAATGGTGAGATTGTCCCAGCGGCCCGGTGTCCAGCGCTCGAGTAGAGCGGCGGTTGTCCCCCCAACGAGCACCACCTGCAGTTGGGGACCGACTACGAGTGCAATCATCGCCATGGAAACGACGAGGCAACCGACGGTCCCGACTACGGTCTTACCGCCGCGGCGTCTCACCTCGGGCAACGTACCGACTTTGCCCGCGGTCAAGCGCCGCCGATTCTTGTAGGCCTGCCCCACCACGGCGGCCGCGGCGTCGCCCCATACCACGCACAAGATGCCGGCCGTCGCCGGGCGCGCCGGAAACAGCAGCGAGGCCAGCGCGATACCGATCATCAGCACCGAGGCACCCGACAGCGTTTTGCGCTCGTCAGCCCGAAAAACGTACGGGAAACGGCGGTAGACGGCCAACGCCCAGCGCCGCAGCCGTAAGCGAGAATAATCCACGGCGACGACCGACACCGCGACGACCACGAGTACCGCGCTCGCATACGGTTCGGGCAGATAGAAGGTAATCAGGGCGAACACCGTCGCCAGCAGGTGGATCCCCTTGCGGTCGATCTCCACGCCGCGGCGCACCGATCCCATGGCCGCCGGATCAGATACCCGGAAGGAGGTCTGCGAGCTCCGCTTGGATTCCAGTTTCGTTTTCATGGTACGGGAAGCCCGAGCGCTAGGATGCCCTTGCGTAGTCGTGCCGATCAACGTCTGTGCGGCGGCGGTGACGTCGCACCTTCAGTCATGATCCAATCGTATATCTCGCGGTCGATCAAGACCTTTTCGACGTAGCGGCGCGTCTCGGCATAACCGATCCAGGCCAGAAAGGTCGCCCGGTCCGCATTGCCGCCCAGCTGACGATCCCAACGATCGACCGCCTTCGGTCCGGCATTGTAGGCGGCGAGCGCCCGGTAGGGATCAGCCGCGTAGCGTTGCGCACCGCCGTGCAGCAACTGGGTGGCTTTCTCGAGACTGACGGTGGCGTGGCTCCAATGGGACGGGCCAGCAGATCGTGCGGACTCCTTGTAATGAAACGGCATGATCTGCAACCAGCCGAGCGCTCCGGCTCGCGATCGCACCGCCGGATCGAATAGCGACTCGTTGCGTGCGGTCGCCAGCAACAGAGCCACATCCAGATCTGCGGCGGCCAGCGCGTCACGCAAGGCACCGGCCGTCGGCACCGGATACAGAAACAGCAGCCGCTGCTCCACCGACAGTCCGGTTGCCTCCAGATTGGCCGCCACCGCGATGGTTCCCCGATCGTCCCCCGTGGCGAGGCAGATCGCCAGTAGCGCGTGTCGTAGCAACAGGTCATCCGTCCGGTTGCGGCGCCTTAGCTGTCGTTCGAGGCGTGGCACCGGTGTCCGCGGCGGCAAACTCACCTCGCCAGAGAGGCGGGCCAGATCGTAACCGAGGGTCCATTCGCCAAGCGGCTCGATGAACTCTGTGCCGTGCAAAAGGCGTCCGACCAGCGCACACGCGGCGGCGTATTGTGAGCGGCCAGACGGCAAGGCGGCCACAGCGTCGAGGCCCGTTCGGTAGCGTATGGCTCCTGCGGAACCCGACGCTCCGGCAAGTCCCTGGCCCCACTGGATCCAGAGGGCCCAGCGCCGTTGGGCGAGTCGGTCGCTGACCTCCGCCAGATCCATGGCGCCGGGCCCGCGCAAATCGCCAGCACCGCCGGACTCCACCCGCACAGCAGCGGCCGCCTTGACCGCGGCGGTATCCGGAACTGCCGGTGCGTCGGGCAGGTCCATACGCCGGGCCCAGTAGCCCGCTTCCCGGACAAATGCGTCGGCCTGCTCGCCGTGCATTTCGGCGAGGCCGAGTGTCCAGATCTCCAGCGCGCTGGCCCGTCGATCTTGGGCTGAAGCAAGCGCCAGCGCCTGTTCGTTCCAGTGCCGTAGCTTGCGCTTCATCGCCGCCGACGCTCCTGAATTCATCAAGGCGAGTCCAGCTCGCAGATCGTCCACGCCCTCGTCCCACTGGCCGGCCAGCAACCGATTCTCCGAGGCACGACGCCAGGTGTCCAGGCGGTGGCCGTCTTTGAGCCCTGGCAGTTGCGCGAGCTGCTCGTAGGCCACCGCCTGGCCCGGCTCCAAACGCCGCTTACCGCGCAACCAGTAGCCCTGAAACAAACCATCGCGCGGCGGGCTGCCATAGAGCTGGAAGTGGTGGCTCAATTCGTCGCGTGCAAGTGCCACCGCGCCGAGTCCCGCGGCGATGTCGGAGTCGAATCCGGCGGCGGCGAGGTCGTCTGCAGTCAACCAGCTACTACGCCGCGCAGCTAAGAACACGCCGAGACGACGTTCGGCCGCCCCCGACGGCACCAGCAGCAAGCCCTGGTCGCGACGCATCGCCACCCAGAGCGCCCAACCCGACGCGGCGTCGAACGGGCCCAGGTCCAGCAAGTATTCCCACAGGTGATCCGTCGTCGGCAGCGGCCTGCCCGCCAATTCATCGAGTCGTAAAGCGCGCAGGTTCCAGATGAATTTCTCTTCGACCGGTAACTGCAAGGCGTCGCCGTTGCGTAGCAGGAGTCGGATCGCGGCGGCTGCCCGCACGTAAGCTCCGGAATCGGCCCAACGCAGGGCGGTCGCCGCGAGGATCTCACGGGAGAGGAACGGCTCGGCTGTCGGGTTAGCGAGCACATCATCCGGCGGCACGTCTCCACTCAGCAGAGCTGCGACCCGTGCCTGATGAATGCGATACCAGGTTTGCGACGCTTGAGCATCACCGAGCGCGGGTGTCAGGAACCGCCAGGTTACCAGAGAGTCATCGCGCGGCAAATCGGCCCGATCGAAGTACTGCCCGGCCGATTGTGCCCAGGCTGGATCGATCACCAGCGGTGTCATGAGGCCGGCGGGCCAACCGTCGATCAACGTGATCTGCACCGGGTCGCCGAAATCTCCGATACGGAAATCCTCCAGAAACGGATCGACGATCACAGCGGCTTGCGTGTCAGCTCGCCCAAGGCAACAGAGCAATAAGAGCAATAGCCGGATCCGTCC
>JAUVBS010000293.1 GCA_030591105.1 bacterium
CGCATGGACCGGCCGTCCTGGAAGAACGGGTTGGTCGACTGCGCCTTGTACTTCGGCTGGCTGTCCATATCGAAGACGACCTGGATCCGCGGCTCGGTCTTGACCGACTGGCGCGCCTTGAGCAAAAAGGCCATCGGCACGAGGCTCAAGGTCGCCAGGATCAACGCCGCGTAGATGAGCGGTCGGGGCATCTCAGTCCTCCGCGCTTTCGTGGACCTCTTCGACAAAACCGCTGCCGAGCGAACCCAGAAACTGCTTGGTCTGGGGCAGGTCGAACCGGGGGTCTTGCGCCTCGATGACGATGAAGAAGCGGTCGCTGGTCGCGCGCCTGAAGCGTTCGTTGGTCAAGAGCGGATGATAGAGCCGCGGCATGCCGTTCAGACCCCACATACCGAAAAAAGTAGCGAAAGCGCTGAACAGGACCGTCAACTCGAAGATCACCGGTATATTGGCCGGCAGCCCGAACAACGGCTTGCCCGAGATCACGAACGGGTAATCCACGGCGTTCATCCACCACTGCATCAATAACGCCAACGCGAAACCGGTCAAACCGCCCGCCAGGACGAAGAAGGGCAGTTGAGTACCCTTGATACCCATGGCGTCGTCCATACCGTGCACCGGAAACGGCGTGTGCACGTCCCATTTCAAGTAGCCGGCATCGCGGACTTTACGGACGGCCGCGACGAGCTCGGTGGCGTCATCGAATTCGGCCAGCAGGCCGTACAATACGCCTGTACGATCCGGCGTGCTCATGAGTGGCTCCTTCGGTCCCGGATCTCCTGCGGGATGTCGCCGTGGTAGTCGCCGACGGCGCGGCGCTCGCCGGAGTGCGCGTCGGCGATGGGCATGACGGTCTTGACCTCGGCCATCGCCACCATGGGCAGGTAGCGGACGAACAGCAGCACCAAGGTGAAGAACAGACCGAAGCTACCGGCGAAGGTCAGAATGTCGACGATGGACGGCTTGTAGTAACCCCACGATCCCGGCAAGAAATCTCGATGCAGGCTGGTGACCGTGATCACGAAGCGCTCGAACCACATGCCGATGTTCACGAAGATGTAGATGATCCACATCACGACGACGTTGGTGCGTAGCCGCTTGAACCAGAACAACTGCGGTATGAGCACGTTGCAGCTGACCATGATCCAGTACGCCCAGGCGTAGGGGCCGAAGGCGCGGTTGACGAACACGAACGCCTCGTTGGGGTTACCGCCGTACCAGGCGATGAAGAACTCCGTGGCGTAGGCCAGGCCGACCATGCTGCCGGTCGCCAGGATGATCTTGTTCATGTTCTCGAGGTGATAGATCGTGATGAAGTTCTTCAGTCCGAACCACTGCCGCGCCGGTACCAGACAGGTCCCCACCATGGCGAATCCGCTGAATACCGCGCCGGCGACGAAGTAGGGTGGGAAGATCGTCGTGTGCCAGCCGGCTATCTGGGCCACTGCGAAGTCGAACGACACCACCGAGTGTACCGACAGCACCAGCGGGGTCGCCAGTCCGGCCAGCAGCAGATACGCTTTTTCGTAACGGTGCCAGTGGCGATGGCTGCCCCGCCAGCCGAGGGCGAAGAAGCCATAGGCCATCTGCCGCACCTTCGATGTGGCGCGGTCACGCAGCGTCGCCAGATCGGGGATCATGCCGGTGAACCAGAACAGCAGCGAGACGAGCATGTAGGTCCCGACGGCGAACACGTCCCACAAGAGCGGGCTGCGGAAGTTGGGCCACATCGCCTGGTAGTTGGGGATCGGAAAGAGCCAGTGCACCACCCAGATGCGGCCGACGTGGATGGCCGGGAAGATCCCGGCGCAGATCACCGCGAAGATGGTCATCGCCTCGGCAAAGCGGTTGATGCTCGTACGCCATTTCTGTCGGAGCAGGAACAGGATCGCGGATATCAGTGTGCCCGCGTGCCCGATACCGACCCAGAACACGAAGTTGACGATGGCCCAGCCCCAGCCGACCGGGTTGTTCAGGCCCCACACGCCGACGCCCGTCAAGATCAGGTAGAGGATCATCGCGAACAGCACGCCGGTCATGCTGACGGTCACCGCGAACGCGATGTACCACGCCCGCGGTGGGCTCGGCCGCTCGACGATCCCGGCGATCTTGTCGGTCACACTGGTGAAGTCCTGGTCTCCCAGGATCAGCACCGGCGGCCGCGTGGGGTCGTCGCTGGTGTTGTCGTAGACGTCGCTGGCCGCCGTTTTCATGGGCATGGCTCCGAAGGTCTGGGCTCGTTAGCCGTGGCCGCCGCCGTGGCTACCATCGTGGCTGCTGCCGTGGCTGCCGTCTTGGCTGCCGCTGTGGCCACCGTCGTGGTCTGCCGTCGCCAGTTCGGGATTCGGGTTACGTACTCTGCCGAGGTAACTCGTGCGTGGCTTGATGTTCAGATAGCCGAGCATGTCGTACGAACGACTGTTGTCGCGCGCCGCCGCGACACCGCTCTCGGGATCGTTCAAATCGCCAAAGACGATCGCCTCGGTGGGACAGGTCTGCTGACAGGCCGGTACGATATCCCCGTCCCGTAACGGTTCGTGCCGGTTGCGGGCATCGATCCGCGCGGTCTCGATCCGTTGCACGCAATAGGTACACTTCTCCATCACGCCCCGCGCCCGCACCGTCACGTCGGGGTTGTAGACCATCTGGCGTGTCTTTGGTACGTCGTCCTGGACATTGAACCAGTTGAAGCGCCGCACCTTGTAGGGGCAGTTGTTCGCACAGTAGCGGGTGCCGACGCAGCGGTTATAGGCCATGGTGTTCAGGCCTTCGTCGCTGTGCGTCGTCGCCGCCACCGGGCAGACCCCTTCGCAAGGTGCCAGCTCGCAATGGACGCAGGCCACCGGCTGGTGCGCCACCCGCGGGTCAGCGGGGTCACCCTGGAAGTAGCGGTCCAGGCGGATCCAGTGCATCTCTCTGCCTTTGGCCACCTGCTGTTTACCGACGACCGGGATATTGTTCTCGGACTGGCACGCCATCACGCAGGCGTTGCAACCGATGCAGGCGTTCAGATCGATGGACATGCCCCAGGCATGGCCGGTGTACTCCTTCTCCTGCCAGAGCGAGATGAGCGGCGGATGGTGGATGCCCTGATGCTGGACGAAGTCGGGGTGCTCTCGGTAGTGCGCTAGATCGGTCTCGCGGACCAGACGGGGGACGCGGTTGGCACGTTCCTGGGCGCCGCGCGTATCGATGGCGTGGTGCTCCTGGGTGCAGGCGAGCAACTGCTTGCCGCCGGTCCGGCGCGCCTGGGCACCGATGCCGCCCCACGGCGCACTACTGGTTCGCAGCCGGTAGGTATCACAGCCGACGTTCTTGCCGACCCGTCCGGCGTCCTGCCGGCCGTAGCCGAGATTGACCGTGATTGACCAGGCCGCTTGCCCAGGTAGTACGTAGACCGGGGCGGTCAGTGTGCGCTGCTGCCAGGTCAATTCGAGCAGATCGCCGTGGACGACACCCAGAGCCTCGGCCGTAGCCGGGGCCAGCAGCGCGGCGTTGTCCCAGGTCAGTTTGGTCATGAAGTCCGGCAGCTCTTGCAGCCAGGAATTGTCGGCGAAGCGACCGTCGAAGAGCGACCGGTCGGCGGCAAAGACCAGCTCCAGCTCTTCGGGGCTGGGAGCGTGGTGGGTATCCGCAAGCCGCAGGCGCTTGCCGTCGAGTCGCGGCGTGTCCGGTGCGGTCGCACTGCCGGGAGCGAAGCCGTCGTGTAGCAGCCGGCGCCACCGTTTCTCGAAACGGGGACTGTCGGCCGGCGCGGC
>JAUVBS010000074.1 GCA_030591105.1 bacterium
CACAGTTACGTCGGTCCCGAGCAGCAGCGCCGGCTGTATCTGGCTCGCCACGAGATCTTCGATCTGCTGCTTGGCTGGCAGATGGTGCACCACTGGGAGGGGCTGGGCCCGGAGCACGAGCACCCCGACGGGACGCGGCAGCGCCACGGCGAGATCACGGCGGTGGCTGTCCGGCTGGCCGATCGCGACGCTGAATGACTGGTCGTAGCCACTGATTCCATGGCCGGGACCGGCGATCTGTGTTAAAATTTACAGTAAGAGAACTGCAACGATTCGAGCAGCAAGCACGTAGTTATCCTCGCGACGGCGTTGGCAGGCGTCAGAAAGGGGGACGGCGATGGCGGCCCGGATCTACAGCGTCGAGTACTACTACTCCACCGTCGAGGACCAGCCCGGTCAGGGATGTAGATTTCTCGAGATGCTCGCCGCCGAGCAGGTCAATCTACTGGCATTCAATGCTTTTCCCATCAGCGGCGACAAGACTCAACTGATCATCTATCCCCTCAATTCTACCTGGTTGGCCGACGTGGCGCGCCGCAAAGGCTTGATATTGCAGGGGCCGTTCCACGCCTTGATGATCCACGGTGACGACGAACTGGGCGCGCTCGTGGGTATCCATCAGAAACTGTGCGCCGCGGAGATCAACGTCGCCAGCGCGACCGGTTTGAGCAATGGTCGCGGCGGATACCGCTACATCATGCACGTCAACCCTGAAGACTTCGATCGGGCGGTCGATGTGCTAGGAGTCGAGAAGGAACTGCCGAGCTGGCACGAGCTGAAGCTGGACATTTTCCGGCGCTTCGAAGGCAAGGGGACGTTGACCGGTCCGCTCAAGAACCGGCAACGGCGCGGCGCGATCTGACCCTCGAATATATTAATGACCACCGCTGTGGCCGTCTATCCGGCGGTTGGTTGCCATCGCTATTGGCGTTGGCCTTAGCGCCCGTCTAGCGTCTATCTGCCGCCAACGTGCTGTCTTTCTGGTATCTGCTCGGCGTCGCCTGGCGGCTTGCTCGGTACCAGTAGCTCTGCTAACTTACCCGGGCTTGGCAGGCGTATTGACAATCGGTTGCGCCGCCTCCGCAGAGGTGGCGCGTTTGTGCTTGGTGCGTGAGCAGAGGTCGCAGTCATGGCTCGGGACATCCCCTGTGACAATCTCCACCGGTTCGTCCGTTTCCTGAGCGAACGCGGCAACCTGAGCCGCTCGGCCGACCTGTTGACTCAGCGGCGCGCGGGCAGCTGGGCGGTCGATGATCCGCAAGCGCATGGTCGTGCTGTACGATCGATGTTCTCCCGCATCAGCGGCGTTTACGATCGCATGAATCACCTGCTGAGTCTCAACCACGACCGGCGCTGGCGCGCCAACGTGGTGCGGGGACTCGACGACGATCAAGACCGGCTGCTGGATCTCTGCGCCGGAACCGGCGACCTGGCCCTCGCCTGCGACCACGCCGGCAAGGGACGCGAGCTGATCGCGGCCGACTTCTGTCCCGCGATGCTGCGCGCCAGTCGGGGCAAACCAGGAGCCAAGCGCTTGCAACTCCTGGCGGCCGACGGCTTGGACCTGCCGTTGGCCGCGGGCTCGGTCGACACGGTGGTGGTCGGTTTCGGGGTGCGTAATTTCGCCGACGTGCGCCGTGGCCTTGCAGAAATCACCCGGGTGTTACGGCCGGGCGGCCAGCTGGCGGTGCTCGACTTTTTTCGCGACGACCGTACCGGTCAGGATGAACGACGCGGGGCATCGCCTGTCTTGCGCTGGTTTCTGAGCGGCGCGATCCCTGCGATCGGTCGCCTCGTCGGCGGCGACGGCGCAGCTTACAGTTACCTGCCCGGTAGCATGGGTGAGTTTCTGACGCCGACGGAGTTCGTGGACTTGCTGGTGGAATTCGGCTACACCGGAGTGTATGTAGAGAGGCAGACCTACGGCATCGCCCACATCGTAGGCGGGAGGAGACCCCATGGCTGACCGATCGACCCATCCGGCTGACACGCAAAGTATCTGTCTCAGTTCCGGTTTACCGGTCAACGTCGGCTGGACCGGCGCCAGCGGTATCGCTTACGGCGTACGCCTGGTGGAGGTCCTGTTGCGCGCCGGTCGCGACGTGAATCTCGTTCATTCGCAGACGGTGACCGCCACCGTGCCAGCGGAGATGGGTCGGCCCGTCGAAATGGTGCTCGAACATCTGCGCGCGGTTTCCTGCGAGGGGTCCGGCCAGCGCGAGCGGGGCAAATTCAACCTTTTCAACCTGGCGGAGTATTCCGCGCCCATGGCCAGCGGCTCGGCCCCGAGTGCCGGCATGGTGATCTGCCCCTGCTCAATGGGTACCGCCGGCCGCCTGGCCGCTGGGGCCGGCGACTCATTGCTCGCGCGTGCGGCAGACGTCTGCTTGAAAGAACGCCGGCCGCTGATCGTCGTACCGCGCGAAACTCCCCTGGCGACCCACCACCTGGAAAACCTCGCACAACTGAGCCGCCTGGGCGTCGTCGTGCTCCCCGCCGCGCCGGGTTTCTACCACCAACCGCACACCATCGAGGATCTACTCGATTTCATCGTGCAGCGGATCTGCCACCACCTGGACGTCGGTGTCGAGTTGGTTCCGCGCTGGGGCGTCCAGAACGGCTCGAACGGTGAACAGCGCCCACGCCCACGTGATGCCGCCGGTGAGCCAGCCCGCGCTGCCGACGAGCCAGCCCGCGCTGCCGGTGAGCCAGCCCGCACCGCCGGTGAGCCAGCGCGCGCCGCCGGCGTAGCGTCGGCCGAAGCGTCGGCCGAAGCGACCACCGAGCAACCCGCACCGGCCAGTAGTCGGTCCGCCGAGTAGGCTGATCGGGCTGTTCGTCGCGGCAGACGGCCGACCATTACCCTCAGTGGTGGTGGGGTGCTGGCGGCGCTCGTCGTGGTGTTCAAGGGATAAGTCGTCATGTTCAATACCGATAACGGCACCGGCGCCGGCGGCGAGGACGAACGTCGGCAGCACTCCGCTGAAGACCCCTCGCACCGCACCGCCGACGAGCCAGCCCGCGCTGCCGACGAGCCAGCCCGCACTGCCAGGGATCGCCACGCGGTGCGCTTTTCGCGCCGGCACCGGCGCCAGCACTCGCGATGGCCGCTGTACGCCGCGGGCATAGCGTTCGCACTGCTATTGCTGCTGTGGTGGTTTGCGGGGCGTTGACGGGAAGGCGTTGACGGGAAGGCGGTGGCGGGAAGGCGGTGGCGGGAAGGCGGTGACGGGAAGGCGTTGACGGGAAGGCGGTGGCGGGAAGGCGGTGGCGGGAAGGCGTTGACGGGAAGGCGGTGACGGGAAGCCGGCGACGGGAACGCGGCAAGCTGGAGCCGCTTCAAGATCCTCTACAAACGATCGCGTCGTGCCTTCGAAAACCTGTCCCGCAGCGAATGGTCGTGTGATCGAATTCCAGATCATTAATATACGACTCATAGATCAAGTGAGGACCCCCCGGGGGGTCTATGTTTGTGGAGGCAAAAACTTAAACCAAATAGGAAATCCCCCGGCTTTGCCGGAGGTACCTGACTTTTCGTTGTAGTGTTATCGTCACCACCGAGACCAGAACAGACACATTTTCGAAGATGGAATGAGAAGGCCAACTTCCTGTCGGGATACCATAGAAAATGGTTCCCATGGGCTAAACGGACTCGCTAGGTGGTCCCAAACGAGGAGGTTGACCATGGGAGAGAATAACACAATTTGCGTCGGGATCGATATCGGAGATCGCTACTGCCAGATCGCAGTGTTGGACGAGGAAGGCGCACCGAAACGATCACCTAAGCACAGAATTAGTAAAATTTTCGGGATAAATCGTCCCCGCCCTTTCTCTGTGCGGGGTTGATCAGTTATAATCATTGCGCACCGTCTATTTCCGACCGCGACCGACGACATTCCCCACTGATGAGAGGATGCGGCGTGCGTACTCCCTGGATTCTTGCTTTGATCGGTCTGGCGATGACTGGCGGGGGCGCTCTGGCCGCTGCTGATTCGACCCCACTCATCCTCGATTCCGAGAATACCGACGACGGGCCGACAGCCCGCGTTTTGGCCGCTGAATCCGGCCAATTGCGCGTCGAGTACCGTCTGCCGTGGCTCGATGTCGCGCAAGTAGACGTCGACGGCCAGCGGTATCAAGCCCTGAGCATACCCGATGGCGGCCTCGCGGGCGAGGAGGGCCAACCCGGTTTACCGACCTTCAGCAAGCTGCTGGCCATACCGCCGGGTAAGGGTGTGTCGGTGCGTGTGGTCACCAGCGACGAGCAACGGTTCGCCGGATACCGGGTGTTACCGGTCGACGGTGGTGATACCGGCATGCAAGCCGACGCCGGTACGGTCAACGACGACCGCGATCAGCCCGCCGCACCCGTGGTGTCGGTCGGGGCTCCGGCTCTGGTGCGCGGCCTGCGTGTGGTTCCGGTCACCATCCATCCGGTGAGTTACGACGCGGTGCGGGGTGAGATCTCGGTCCTCTCGAACGTCACGGTCGAGTTCACATTCACGGGTGAGGACCGGCGTAACGATCCCGCTGGCGCGGTGCGTCCGGTGCCGGAGTCGTTTGCCCGCTTGTTGGCCGATCGGGTCGTCAACTATCCGGCTTCAGGCACCGGGACGACCGGCACGCCCAGCACCTACCTGGCGATCTGTCCCAACAGTGCCGGTGTGATCGACGCCTTAGGGCCGCTGCTCGACTGGCGCCGTCGTCAAGGCTACAACGTCATCCTGGCGACGACCGGCGACACCGGTACCACGACGGCCTCGATCAAGAGCTACATCCGATCGGTCTATCTAGACACGGATATCCCGCCGCTGGAATTCGTCGTGCTCGTCGGCGACGCCAACGGGACGGTCTCGATCCCCTGTTGGTACGAGAACGTGAGCTATTACCACGGTGAGGGCGACCACTACTACTCCACTCTCGAAGGTGACGATGTCCTGTCGGACATTCTGATCGGGCGATTGACCTGCCGCAACACCACGGAACTGCAGACGATCGTCGCGAAGATCGTCGGCTACGAAACCGCACCGCCGACCGATGACCCGCTCTGGTTCGGCAGAGCGGCTCTCGTTGGTGATCCGTCGGATTCGGGCATCACGACCATCTTCGTCAACGAGTGGCTCAAGGCTCAGCTCGCTAACCGCGGTTACGCCGAGATCGAAACCATCTTCAGCGGCAACTACGCCTCGCTGATGTTCATGGCGATCAACCGGGGCGGCACCGTTTTCGGTTACCGCGGTTTCTATGGCGTGAGCGGGTTTACCGTCGGGCACATCATGGCTCTGACCAACGGCGGCCGGCTCCCCTTTGCCGTTTTTCCGACCTGCTCGAGCGGCTCGTTCGCCGACGACGTCACCGCCCGGAACGAGGCGTTCTTGCGTCGGGCCGGCGGCGGCGCCATCGGCGCCATCGGTCTGGCGACGCCGGGTACGCACACCCGCTACAACAACTGTCTGTACTGCGGTATCTGGGACGGGATGATCAACGGCACCAGCCATAACCTCGGTTCGGCGCAACTGAGCGGCAAACTCGAGATGTACAACAACTATCAGATCTCCCAACCGGACATCGTCGAAGCGTGGTCGGTATGGTCGAGCTTGATGGGCGACCCTGCCACTGACATGTGGATGTCATTGCCGGTCAACGCCGAGGTGAGCTTCCCGACCCAACTGGCCGTCGGCGCCAACGCCGTACCGGTGAGTGTGACGGTTGCGGGCGAGCCGTTGGTCGACGCGCGGGTCGCGCTCTACAAGGCGGGCGAAATCCTCGTCAGCGGCGCCACCGATGCCACCGGTCGCGTGACCCTACCGATCGCCGGCTACACAGCCGGCACGCTTCTGGTGACCGTGACCCAGCACGGCCTGCTGCCGTATCAGGGATCGCTCACCCTGGGCGACGCGGCACTGTTCGTGAGCCTCGAGGCGATCACCGTCGACGACGACACCGCCGGAGTCAGCCACGGCAATGGTGACGGTGTGGTGAATCCGGGTGAGACCCTCGAGCTACAGTGTAGCCTGCGCAACCTCGGTAGCGATCTGGCCGGCGCGGTGACCGCGGTGCTGACCAGTGACGATCCGTTCGTGACGGTAGAGACCAGCACCGACAGTTACGGCGACATCCCACCGGGTGAAGTTGCCGACGGGGCCGGAGGTTTCGTCGTGGCGGTAGCGACCGCCGCCGGCGATGGGCACGTGCTGCAGTTGGAATTGCACGCCACCAGCGGTTCGCTGAGCTGGGTCTCGCTGGTCGAGTTGCCGGTGGCCGGGACGGCGTTCAGCCACACTGATTACAGCTGGGGCGGTGGCGGGGTCACGCTCGACCCGGGCGAAAGCGGCACCCTGAGCGTGGCAATCGTCAATGACGGCAGCCTCGACTCTCCCGGTGCGACGGCGATTCTCCGCACGTCCAGTCCGTGGCTCACGGTGACCGATTCGACCGGCACCTTCGCGAGTATCGCAGCCGGTGGTAGCGACGAGAACGCCACCGATCCCTTCGGTCTGGCCGTGACACCTGACTGCTTCAACGGCCACCTGGCCAGCTTCATCATGATTCTCACTCAGGACGACGGCGCGGTGCGCAGTGTGGAGTTCAACTTGCCCGTCGGTACGGTCAGCAGCAGCGACCCGGTCGGTCCCGATGCCTACGGCTACTACGCCTTCGACGACACCGACGTCGGCTACCTGCTGGTGCCGCAGTACGAGTGGGTGGAGATCGATCCACGTCACGGCGGTAGCGGTACGAGCGTCGGTCTTACCGATTTCGGTTGGGAACAGGACGACACCAGGGTTCTGCAGCTACCGTTCACATTCACATACTACGGGCAAGACTACGACGAGATTTCGATCTGCTCCAACGGCTGGATCGCCATGGGAGTAACCGACCTGAAGAACTATCGCAACTGGACGATTCCGTCCGCCGGCAGCCCCGATCGGATGATCGCCGTGTTCTGGGACGACCTGCGCCAGTCCGGAGAGGACCTGGTCTACTGGTGGCATGACGCCGACCTGGACCGCCTCGTCATCCAGTGGAGTCGCGTGACCAACTACTACGGTATACGCCAGAATTTCGAAGTCATTCTTTACGACCCACTGACCTACCCGACCGCCAGCGGCGATGGTGAAATCGTCTGCCAGTACGATATGGTCGACAACTACGACCCGGTGAACGGGTACGCCACCGTCGGCATCCAGAACGGTGACGGCACCGACGGAGTGCTCTATACCTACTGGAACGAGTATGCGCCCGGCGCCGCCCCGCTGACCGATGGGCGGGCGATTCGCTTCGTGCCGGTCGGTACCGTTCTGGCCGCCACTTGCGACGTCACACCGTCGGAAATTTCCGTGACGTTACAGCCCGACCAGACGGCGATCCGCTCGCTCCGGATCGCGAACAACGGCGAGAGCGGATCGCTGCTGCGGTACCAGCTGTATCGGGTCGACCCTGAGCCCCCGACCGCGCCTCCGTCCGACGGCACCGGTCAGAAGAGCTTGACCGGGTCGTGGGCAGCCGCCGATACCGACCAGTACGACCCTGGCGCCACCACCGATATTGAGTTCACCATTCACAACGGTAGCAACGATCAGGAATGGATCATCCAGGTCGAGATGGAGTTTCCGTCCGGCGTGGTGGTCAATTCCGCCACGTCGATCTCCAGTAACTACCAGCCGCTCGTTTTCCAGGGCAGTACGGGCGACGGAGCGACGGCCATCTGGGGCGACGGCATCCTCACGTCCGGTAACGACGGCACGACCACCGTGAACCTGACCTTCGCCGCCATAGCCGGCCCGGTCGAGATACCGTACCGACTCGTGGGCGATAATTATGGCAGTCCGCCCCACGAGTTCTCCGGCACCATCGTGCTCGAGCCCACGGGCCCGCGTATCGTCGTGCAGGTGCCCGACGGCGGCGAACAGTGGGCCGAGAACGACCAGCGCCAGATCGAGTTCAGCGCCGGCGGTGGTCCCGAACAGGTCCACATCGAACTGAGCCGCGACGGCGGCGATAACTGGGAAACGCTGGCCGAAGGGGTCGACGCCACGGCGGGCAGCTTCGATTGGACCGTGAACGGACCGATCAGTGCCCACTGCCTGGTCCGGATCACGGACGAAGACGATCCGACGGTGAGCGACATCAGTGGCGATGAGTTCACCATCGGTCGCTACCTCGCCTGGGTCGAGCCCGACCACTGGGTCGGCGGCTTGGTCG
>JAUVBS010000437.1 GCA_030591105.1 bacterium
CCTGGGCTACGACTACCGGGTGCACGTGATCAGGCTATCGGACGGCTCGCCCCTCTTCGGTTGGCCTTTCGACCTCCCCGCCTGGCCCAAAGGCTTCCCGACGGTGGCGGATGTCGATGGTGACGGTATGCAGGATGTCTGCTTCGTTACCAACGCCGGCCTACTCTACGCGGTCGCCGGCAACGGCCAACTGCTCGGCGGTTACCCGAAGACCATGGTCAGCGGTTCGATCTCCGGCGTCGCGGTCGGGGACATCGACGGCGATGGTCTCTTCGAGCTGGTGGCCGCGACCTGGGACGGTTGGGTCTACGCCTGGGATACTCCCGCGCCGGCGAACCATGAACTGGCGGACTGGCCCATGCGGGGGATCGACGCCCGCAACACCGGCGTATTCGGAGCCGATGATCACGCTACGGCTGTCGGCGAGCTGAACCCCGCGCCGAACTTCAGTTTGCGGATTTTGGGCAATCCGGTCACCGCGCGGGTCGAGTTCCTCATCGAGGGTGACGCGGCCGCGTTGACCCTGGAGATCTTCGATGTCAACGGCCGGCGAGTAGACGAATTGAACATCGACGGCCGGCAGCGTCTGCTGTGGCACCCCGATTCAACCCTGCCGGCCGGCGTCTACCTGGCGCGTCTGACCGGTGGCCGTAACGTGGAGACGGCGAAGTTCGTGATTGTGCGCTGAGGGTTGTGCTTGCGAAAATGTTGCTCGATCGGCTGGACACCGGGCCGGCATGGGGTTTGATTGCAGGGGAACACCAACCCCTGGGAGTCGAATCGGATGGCTTCTGAGCCAGGCAAAATCCAGCAAGTCACCGCGGCAACGGTCCGCTTCGCCGGCGACTCCGGCGATGGGATGCAGCTGGCCGGCATGCGTTTCACCGACGCCTCGGCCATGTTGGGTAACGACGTTGTCACCTTGCCCGACTACCCGGCGGAGATCCGGGCGCCGGCAGGCAGCCTCGCCGGCGTGTCGGGCTTCCAGGTCAATTTCGCGGCGAAGCACATCTTCACGCCCGGCGACGAGGTCGACGCCCTGATCGCCATGAACCCGGCGGCGCTAAAAACCAACGTGAAGGACGTGCGTCCCGGCGGCTTGATCGTCGTCAACGAGGATGAATTCACGCCGAGGAACTTGAAGAAGGCCGGCTATGCGGAGGGTTGCCACCCCCTCGAGGACGAGGAGCTGACGACCCGATTCAGGCTCTACAAAGTCCCGATCAACCGTCTGAACAAAGAAGTTCTGGTCGACTCGGGGCTGAAGCTCAAGGAGATCAACCGCTGCCGCAACATGTACGCGCTGGGATTGATCTTCTGGCTGTACGACCGGCCCCTCGATACGACCATCGCTTACTTGCACGACTACTTCGGCAAGCAGAAGAACCGCCCCGAGGTGGCCGAGGCGAATTCCGCCGTGCTGCGCGCCGGTTACAACTTCGGCGACTCGCTCGGCCTGTTCACGGTCCGCTACCAGGTGGGCAAGGCGGAGGTTCCGCAGGGCACCTACCGCCGCGTGACCGGTAACGAGGCGGTCTCCCTCGGGCTGATCGCCGCGGCGAAACTCGCCGGCAAATCGCTCGTCTACTGCAGCTACCCCATCACACCGGCGAGCGAGATCCTCCACTATCTGGCTGCCCAGAAACATTTCGGTGTCAAGACGGTCCAGGCCGAGGATGAGATCTCGGCGATCTGCGCGGCGATCGGCGCCTCGTTTGCGGGCGAGGTCGGCTGTACCGGAACGTCAGGGCCGGGTCTGGCGCTCAAATCCGAAGCACTAGGTTTGGCGGTGATGACTGAACTGCCGCTCGTCGTCATCGATGTCCAGCGCGGCGGACCCTCGACCGGACTGCCGACCAAGACCGAGCAGGGCGATCTGCTGCAGACGCTCTTCGGTCGCAACAGCGAAAGCCCCGTCGTCGTGATGGCGGCGCGGTCGCCCGCCGACTGTTTCGACACTACCCTCGAGGCGACCCGCATCGCGCTACAGCACATGGTGCCGGTGGTCGTACTGAGCGACGGCTACCTCGCCCAGGGAGCCGAGCCGTGGCGGATCCCCGACGTTGACGATCTCGAGCCGATCACCATTGTGCATCCGAGCGGTAGCGGCAGCGGTGACAGCGCCAGCGGTGACAGCGTCAGCGGTGATAACGCGAGCGGTGATAGCAGCGGCGGTGATAGCGCCAGCGACGGCAACCATGACGAGCCAAAATTCAAGCCTTACCAACGCGATGCTCAACTCGTCCGGCCGTGGGCCATACCGGGGACGCCCGGGCTGATGCATCGCATCGGCGGCCTGGAGAAGGAAGATATCACCGGCGATGTATCGTACACGCCGGACAACCACCAGCGGATGACGGAGTTACGACAGGGCAAGATCGACCACATCGGTGCCGCTCTCGCTCCGGCGCAGATCGTGGGCGAGCCGACTGGCGAACTACTGGTGCTCGGCTGGGGTGGTACCTACGGCGCCATC
>JAUVBS010000432.1 GCA_030591105.1 bacterium
AAACTGCTCGTACGCAATAGCCGACCGATTCCCCAACAATAATCCTCCCAAGAGCATGACCAGGATTCCTACGAGCCCGCGCCGAATTGAGCGATGCATGGTCTGACCTCCAAACGATGGTATTCACGCCCGTCCGGGCGCCTCGGTGCACGCGTTCAGCATCACGCCCCGGATATAACTCGCGGGAAATTAGGCGTCCGCTAAATCCCATGGAATCGATATGATATCATGGATGGTACAGAAATGGGACAAGAATTCTTCTGTATTGTGATACCAAAACTCATATTCAACAAATATAACTGCATGAGGCGAGATATTGAGCGACGCCATAAATCGGACTCAGTAGAATCCAAAGACGCCAAGGGCTCGGGCAACCACAAGCGAGGCGGCAATGATCGGTACCTACTTTCCGACCTCCGGTGTCGAGACGGCGTGGTGGCTGCCACCGTTGGTGGCCTGTGTTGTTTCATTCTTCACCTCGATGGCCGGAGTCTCCGGCGCGTTTCTGCTATTGCCGTTCCAGATGAGCATCCTGGGATTCACCAGCCCTGCTGTCACCCCGACCAACCTGATGTTCAACGTGGTGGCCATCCCCAGCGGCGTGTATCGGTACCTGAGAGAAGGACGGCTGCTCTGGCCCCTGGCTGCGATCGTAGTGGCCGGGACTGTGCCGGGGGTGCTCATCGGTGGTTACTTGCGCCTGGAGTTCCTGCCGGATCCGCGTCTATTCAAGGTCTTTGTCGGGTGCGTTCTGCTGCTGATCGCACTGCGCATGGTGTGGCACCTCGTCGGTCGGTTCATGGTCACGCGGGCGGTTAGCCTCGCAGGGAATGCCGCGGCACCAACCGACAGTGATCCACGATCGGTGCTTGACCAGGAACCCGACGGGCCTGTGGAGATCCTCGCTTTCAACTGGCGCCACCTCCGCTTCCGTTTTCAGGGTCGCTCTTATTCCGCTTCGTCCGTCGGGATATTCCTGCTCGCGGTGGTCGTCGGGGTAATCGGCGGTGCCTACGGTATCGGCGGTGGCGCTATCATGGCGCCGGTGTTCGTGTCAATGTTCGGTCTGCCGATCCACGCGGTGGCCGGGGCCGCTCTGATGGGAACCTTCGTCACTTCGGTGGTCGGGGTGACTTTCTTCCAGCTAGTGGCGCCGGCGTATGCACAGCAAGGAATCGCGGTCGCGCCGGACTGGCAGCTCGGGCTGCTGTTGGGTCTGGGCGGCGTCGTGGGGATGTACCTCGGGGCCCGGTGTCAGCGTTTCGTGCCCGCGGTATGGCTCAAGTTGATGCTGACGGCGGTGATCTTCTTCGTTGCCGGACGGTATCTGATGGGCTTCTGGTCACACTGACGGCCTGCGGCCCCCCGGGGATTCTTTCCATGACGAGGACGAAGGAGAAGTCGTCCCGGGCGAGGGCCTGACCCTGGACCACGCCGACGGTACCTTCGATCCCGAAAACGGGATCGACTACGATGGGGACAACCTCGACGGGTTCATCGGTCAGGTCCTGACCGCCGAAGCGATCAACAAGGTGAAGATCCTGATCGAGAGCCTCGCATACGACGGCGGCTCCCTCGGCGGCGTCGATCCGCTCAGTGTCCTCCTGGATCAAACCGGCCCGGTCATCGAGTCTTGCGAAGGCTCGACGGCCGGGCCGCCGTGCTTACGGCGCAACTAGCTGCGCCATCAAGCACCAGAATACTTTCCCCTTCAGATAGCAATTGAAACAGTGGGAATGGGCGCAGCTAGCACAGCCGAGCGGCAGACCGTGGGCCGCGCACCAGTCATCGCACCACTCGCACTGGTCGGAAGCGTCGGGGTAATACGTTCCGTCCGGGTCGTAGCTTTCGATGTCGGCGAAGTCGAACAGGATCTTCTCGTGTGTACTGCAGTACTGTCGGATCTGGTTGTTGCGAGCGCGTAGGTTGCCGTCGTCACCAGTACCGTCGAGGTGGCCGGTCATGTAGATGAACGTGATGTCGGGGTAGTCCGCTTCCAGGGCGCTCATCGCGTTCAAGTAGATGTTGATACCATCGACGGTGTTGTCGCTCACGCCGCCGCACCACGACCACATCACCACGTTGTATTCGCCGGGATGGCTGTCGAGGTGATCCCGCGTGATCTGCGCCCAGGAGACATCGCCGTTATGCCCGAGGTCGTCGCTCACCTCGTGGAAATCGGGCCGATCGTACTGACCGTTCTCAGCGGCCAGCATCCCTAAACCAGTCATGATCTGGCTGCCGTGGGACGTGTGGCCGTAGTAGAACGAGAGGTCTTGCCGCACGTCGTCGCAGACCGTCGCCGAGAGATCCGCAAAATCGGCCAGCGCGGTGTGGTCGAAGGCGAGCGCATCACCGTCGCCGCCGCCGTTACCACCGCCGGGATCGGCAGGATCGTCCCCATCGCTACAACCGATCGCCGCCATCGCCAGTACGGCCAGCAGCGTAAGTATACCCAACCAGACACTTTGCCGACTCATTGCACACCTCCGGGCAATAGAC
>JAUVBS010000438.1 GCA_030591105.1 bacterium
CGACGTGCAGGGCGTGGCTGTAAGGGACCGGCTGCTCCGGAGCGTAGCCGATGGCCGAGGTCTCCGGAGAGAAGAAGGCCGTCACTAGGACGACGGCGTAGACCAGCCCGCCGATGACCGCAACTGCCGAAATCTCGCGCAGCCAGTTGGTCCATCTCGGAAAGACGAACCGAGCGTTTTGGTGCCTGTCGGGAGCCAAGCGACTCTCCCCTTTCAGGTGCCGGGCAAATTCAGGAAACCGGATCGGGACCGGTTCGCGGGGGCGACCGTCGGGTTGCAATCGGACGGGATGATAATGTCATTATATGGCAGTGACAATTGAAATCAGGGGGACCGATGGGAATCCCCCTGTATTTCAGCTCACCAATCCGGGCTTAGAGGCGGAAGGAGGTACCGCAACCGCACGAACGCCGGGCGTTGGGGTTGTGGAACCGGAAACCGCCGCCGACGAGCTTGTCGGAGTAATCGACATGGAGCCCATCGAGATACACCAGCGATTCTTCGTTGCATACCACGGCCAGATCACCCTGGTTGAAGACACGGTCGCGGGCACCGGTCTGCTGCGTGAAGTCCATGCTGTACTGCATTCCCGAGCAGCCTCCGGTCTCGACCCCGAAACGCACCATCACATCGGTCTGACCGCTATTCTGGGCCAATCGGCGGATCTCTTTGGTTGCGGCCTCGGTTACGATGATCATCTCTGACGCTCCTGTGTTCTATAGCTTCGGTCCGGTTCGCGGTGGTTCCGCCGCGCCGCGCGATGGTAATCGGCGGCGGATTGAACGAGTCCGCGGTGCGGCCGGTGCAATTCAGACTTAACCAGTATGGTATTGATAATCACAAGTGGTGGCGGTCGCAAGCGGTTCTGGCGACCGCCAGTGTCGCAAGGCCGCGATGCCGATAAAGTGGACAGTTGCTGTCCAAATTCAACTGGTTACCTTGTGCGGCATATCGGTCGAAACGAACAGCCACCGGACTTCGGTTCGGACTCAGGGTTCCTTGACAGAGGCGACTACAGACTATGACATTGCCCAGGTTATTTCACCGCGTCGCGTTCACTCTCCTGACCCTGCTCCTGGTAGGTTTTTGCATGAACCAGACCGATTCGCACGCCGAGGACGAGCCCCGTACGCCCGCAGTCGTCCGCGCCGAAGGCAACCACCTGAAGGCTGAATCGTCCCTCTACCTGCAACAACACGCCCACAACCCCATCGACTGGTATCCGTGGGGTGACGACGCTTTGAAGCGGGCGAAGGACCATGATCTGCCGATCTTCCTGTCCATCGGCTACTCCTCGTGCCACTGGTGTCATGTCCTGGAAGAGGAGGTGTTCGAACAGGACGACGTCGCGGCGTTCATGAACCGCAACTTCGTCTGCATCAAGGTCGACCGTGAAGAACGGCCGGACATCGACGCGACCTACATGCACGCGGTGCAGTTGATCACCGGACGCGGCGGCTGGCCGCTGTCGGTCTTCTTGACGCCCGATCTGAATCCGTTCTTCGGTGGGACCTACTTTCCCCACGCTGCGTTCCTGGAGCTGGTACACAAGGTGCACAATGTTTACCAGTCGCAACGTGCCGATCTGGATCAGCAGGGCAAGATGTTATCCGAACGGGTCTCCGCTCTGCCGGTCATCAAGCCCGGCACGGCCGAGACGCCCATCGACGAGGAGAGGATCGCGACGGTGGCCAGCCAGGCCGAGATCAACTTCGACGCGAAATACGGCGGTTTCAAAGGCAAGCAGAAGTTTCCGACACCGGTGCGTTGGCAGTTCCTGTTGCACTACTACCGCAAGAGCGGCGACCGCAAGTACGCCAACATGACCGCGCTGACGCTCGAAGCCATGGCCGCCGGCGGCATCTACGACCACGTCGGTGGCGGTTTTCACCGCTACTCCACCGACAACAAGTGGATCGTCCCGCACTTCGAGAAGATGCTCTACGACAATGCCCAGCTGGCGAGCCTCTACCTCGAGGCGAGCGCCGTGCTCGAGCGTCCGGATTTCCTCTCCGTCGGGACCGACGTACTCGATTTTCTGATCCGCGAGATGCGCGGGGATGAGGGTCCGTTCTACAGCAGCTTCGACGCCGATAGCGGGGGCGAGGAGGGGACCTATTACGTCTGGACTCCTGAGGATATCGAGCGCGCCGTGGGCGCCGAAGATGGGCCGGTTCTGGCCGAGCTGTTACGCGTGCACGAGCCGGGCCATTTCGAATCGAACCAGAGCGTGATCACCCGCAACACCGACCTGGCCGTGGTTGCGGCAGATTTCGACCGCGACCAGTCCGATCTGGACGGGATGTTCCACCGCTACCGCGAACAACTGCGTACCTACCGCGCCGAGCGTGTCGCGCCAGGACTGGACCGCAAGATCGTCACCGCCTGGAACGGCCTGACGATCTCGGCTCTGGCCCAGGCTTTCATGGTCACCGGCCAGCAGCACTACCGCGACGCCGCCGTGCAGGC
>JAUVBS010000103.1 GCA_030591105.1 bacterium
GTCCACTCGCTCTGTTGGCATCGGCCGATTAAGATGCAGGAAAGTAACACCTCTTGACCTTTCGGCCCCCCCCGGGGGGACCTTTGAATGATGGAGCATATGGGCGGCGCGGGGCTGAGAAACCTCGAGTCGCCTATTTCGCGGGGTAGCGGGCGCGGCGGTCTTCAGCTTCAATGCAGCAGTATTTGTCGTCCTGATTGCTCTTCGGTTTCGCCCTCAACAAATAGCGAGGAGCCAAATTACCCACGCCAGATTGTCGCATCGACGTACCAAATCTCGGCCGTGGAACACGCGAAATCGGGACGGTTGCGCCCCGAGTATGCAGCGACTACCCTGTCCTGCGAAATGCACCCTCCATCCCCCACCGAAAGGATTGCCGTGAATCACAGATCGCGACTCATGGGGCTTGTCCCGGTCGTCTTATTGGCCCTCTTTCTGACCGGAAATGTCTTCGCAGCCGACAAGCCGAATATCGTCATCATCTGGGGCGACGATATTGGGCAATCCAACCTCAGCGTTTACACCCTGGGCTTGATGGGCTACCAGACTCCGAACATCGACAGCGTCGCCCGCGAGGGGATGATCTTCACCGACTATTACGCCGAGCAGAGCTGTACGGCCGGTCGCTCGGCCTTCATCACCGGACAGAGTGTGTTCCGCACCGGTCTGAGCAAGGTGGGCATGCCGGGCGCAGACCTCGGCATGCGAGAGGAAGACCCCACCATCGCCGAGTTGCTGAAACCACTGGGCTACGCCACCGGCCAGTTCGGCAAGAACCACCTCGGTGATAGAGACGAGATGTTACCGACCAACCACGGCTTCGATGAGTTCTACGGCAACCTGTATCATCTGAATGCCGAAGAGGAACCGGAGCATCGGGACTACCCCAAAAGCCCGGAGTTTCGTGAGAAATACGGACCCCGCGGTGTGATCCACAGCTTCGCCGACGGCAAGATCGAAGACACCGGGCCGTTGACCAAGACACGCATGGAAACCATCGATGACGACGTTGCCGCCAGGTCGGTGGAATTCATCGAGAAGCAGCACGAAGCCGGCAAGCCTTTCTTCATCTGGGTGAATTTCACGCACATGCACTTCCGGACCTATGCCAAACCGGAAAGCGTGGGCCAGTCCGGCCGCTGGCAGAGCGTTTATCACGATGCCATGATCGACCACGACCGGAACGTCGGGACGGTCCTGCAGAAGCTCGAAGAACTGGGGATTGCGGATAACACCATCGTCATGTACGGCACCGATAACGGGCCCCACATGAATACCTGGCCCGACGCCGGTATGACCCCGTTCCGCTCCGAGAAGAACACCAACTGGGAAGGAGCCTACCGCGTGCCCGCCATGGTGCGCTGGCCGGGCCACATCGAGGCCGGAAGCATCTCCAACGATATCATGTCGCACATGGACTGGTTGCCCACTCTGCTGGCAGCCGCCGGCGAGCCCGACATCAAGGAGAAGCTACTCAAGGGCCACAAGGCGGGGAGCAAGAGCTTCAAGGTCCATCTCGACGGTTACAATTTCCTCCCTTATTTGACAGGCCAGGTAGAGGAGAGTCCTCGCCCGGGATTCATTTACTGGTCCGACGACGGCGACTTGACCGGGCTTCGCTACGACAACTGGAAAGTGGTCTTCGCCCAGCAGCGGGCGACCGGCACCATGCTGACCTGGAGCGAGCCGTTCGTGCACACCAGGATGCCCTGGCTCTTCAACCTGCGCACGGATCCCTACGAGCGAGCCACTCTTACTTCTAATACCTACTGGGATTGGTACCTGGACCATGTTTTCCTGCTGCTCCCGGCCCAGGTCATCGTCGGTGAATTTCTCGAGACGTTCCAGGAATTCCCACCCCGTCAGAAGGCTGCCAGCTTCACCATCGACCAGGTCATGAAGCAGCTGGAGACCCCACCCTCCGGCGGCTAGTATCTGGGGGAATTTCGGCAAGACAGGAAGGCTCCCTCTCCGCACAGAGGGAGCCTTTCGGATGGCAGCCGCACAACCGTACGGATCGCCAGCATCGGACGCGCTCGGGTTTCGGCACTGATCTGATATCCGCTTGCGGTCTCACCGGGTTTGAAATACTTTGACCCCCGGTATTCCGCGCTTCTGGGCGCGAATACCCCAATTCACGGAATATCGGTGCACATGATCCCTCAGACCAGGAGCCTGGTTGTGATGCGACTTCGCAAGATCCGCCCGACCGCTCTGCCCGCCTATTGCTTGCTCGCCTTTTGCCTGCTCGCCTTTTGCCTGCTCTCGTTGGCCGGCCCGACACTCGCTCAAGACGAAGAATGGGCGCCGCCGGAACCGTCGCCCGAATCGATGGACTGGATCCTGCTCAATTCCGGCGAGTGGCTCCGCGGGGAGATCCACCTCTTGCGTGACGACGACCTAGAGTTCGAGAGCGATGAACTCGACGACCTGGCCCTCGACTGGGGCGACGTCGCGGAGATCCGCTCCCCGAGAATCTTGACCTACACCTTCGAAGAGCGCGGTGTCGCCAGCGGTACTGCGGTCATGCGAGACGACGTCATCGTTATCCAGACCGCTGAGCAGGTTCTCGAGTTTCCGCGGTCGGACTTGCTGACGATCATCGAAGGCCATCCGAAAGAGTTGAACTACTGGTCCGCAAGAGTGGGCGTCAGTATGATTGTCCGTTCCGGGAATACGGATCAAGAGGACTTCAGTGGGATCGTCAATTTACGTCGACAGGCGACCCGGACTCGGCTGAATCTCGATTACAAAGGTAACATTGCCAAGACCAACGATGAAAAAACCGCCGATAATCATCGGGGCACCGCGAGATTCGACTACCAGGTTTCGCGAGGCTTCTTCATCACGCCGTTTACTGGCGAACTGTATGCCGATGAATTCCAGAACATCGATCTCCGCTCGTCGGCCGGCGCGGGTGTTGGCTATTTCCTGGTGCGCAAGAGTGGCCTGGAATGGTCCGTACAGCTCGCTGGCGGTTACGTGAACACGCGTTTCGTGTCGGTCCAGCCGGGCGAGTCGATAGAAGACGGCAGCGCCGCCGTCCTTCCCTCGACGCTGCTCGAAGTGGACATCACGGACGATATCGAGCTCGATTTCAGTTATGACGCCCAGGTTACCGTACCGGACACGGACGGTACCGTGCACCATCTCTTCGCCATGTTGAGCTTCGAGCTGACGTCGATCCTCGATTTCGACACCTCCATCACCTGGGATCGTGTCGAGAATCCCAAGGCCGATGCCGACGGCAATGTACCGAAGCCCAACGACCTACGTTTCTACTTTGGACTGTCTTTGGATATCTAGCCGACTGCTGGCACCGGTCCGACAGGCCCCCCGGGGAGTCCTTGCCGGTCGGCAGGTGGCGCCAAACGTGGCACCAAAAAGCACCTTCTGCACTGATACGTGCAGAAGGTGCTTGCATCGATAGCCCCGCAGCCGACGGTCAGAACGACCAGTTGACGATGGGGAAGAACTTGAGCTTTTCCTTGATCTTGATGATGTTGACCAGCCCGATCTGCAGGCCGTTCATCCGATCGCAGATGTTAACCAAACCGATCTGTAAACCGCTGAAATCCGACGACGAGTTGTACACGCCCAACATGAAACCCGAACCGCTACCTGCTCTGTTGTAAAGCCACCCCGACTGGTAGCCCACGAAATGGCCCTTGGTGACGGCGGCCCAGCCGGTTTGCCAGCCGGTGAAGTCACCATCGATGATACCGACACCATTCCAGGAAAGACCCTTACCGCTACCGGTGGCTCGGTTGACCAGGCCGATATCCACCCAGGCGACATCAACGTTGCGGCCGTAGATCAAGCTGAACCGAAAGGCGGTCACCGAAGTGGTGTTCTTGGTGATCTGGATGGGATCGAACAGGGACAGGTTGATGGGAGACTTGCCGTCTCCGGCCAGAGCGGTCATGGGGAACAACGTTCCGCAGACCAGGATCAAAGTCGCAAGAGTGAGCAAGCGCTTCATTTTCTGCCTCCAGAATCGGGTACAAAGACGACCGACAACCGTACCGCGCAGGACCGTACTATAGACAGAATCGCTGGCAAAGCGGAAATTCGGTTGCGGGACTCGGGCCCAAAACGGTTTTCGGTGGGCTCCCGCTTGACAAGCGGTGCACAGAGCGGCACCCTGGCAAGCCGCCGGCAGCAACGACCCACGTCGAGTTCTACGTCGACTCAATCCGGTGCGCCTGGCCTACGGAGATCAGGATGATGACTTCGGTGACATTCGCGTTCGCCTACAGTCTGTCGCTGGCTGGGTGCTGGCGGTGCGGACGAAGGTTGGTCGGGGCCGATCCGCTGTGGACGATCATCGCAGCGCTGGTCCTGTGGTATGGTCTCCAGGTGATCTCCTTGCCGCTCGCAGCGGCAATCGGAATCCTGAGCCCGCTCGTCGTTCACCTCGTCCTGGCCGGTCTGGGCCTATTGCTGTTGACGCTGCGGTTGCCCACCGCCGATCGACCGAAATCCCCACCGCAAACGCCGACGCCACCGACGTGGTGGACAATCCTGGTCGTCGCAATCCTGGTCTGGTTTTGCATCGACCTGGTGGCGTTGGCTCTGCACTACCTGCACCGGGCTCCTTTCGACGGTGACAGCTTGCGCTACCACCTGCCGATCGCCGCCGCCTGGCTGCAATCCGGGGATCTGCTGGCGACGTCGGCTTTGTACTGGTACTACCCCTGCAGCAGCGAAATGGCGTGCTACGGTCTGCTCTCATCCGGTGGCGGCGATGTTCTGGCCAACTGGCAGAATCTGCCCGCGATGCTGGTATTTCTGCTCGCTGTGGTTCGGCTGGCGGAAGCTTTCGGCGCCAAGCGTTCGGTCAGCCTGGCCGTATCGACTCTCTTCTGCCTGGGAGCCCATGCCCTACGCCGCCAGGTTTTCACTCAAGAAAACGACCTCTTCCTGGCCGCGTTCTTACTGGCCGGCCTGGCCTGGCTGTGGGCCCCGCCGACTCGGCGGTCTCGGCTCGGCTGGTTGATCCCTGGCGTGGCCCTCGGACTGGCCGCCTCGACCAAGTACTCGGGTCTGCAATACGTGGTCCTGGCGATCGGCTTCGGCGCTCTCACCTGGCGAAGCGCGGCACAACGGCACAGCCGAGGTGACTGGCTGGCATTGGTCCTCACTGCCATCGTGATCGGCGCCTTCCCCTATCTGCGCAACTGGTTTCTGACCGGTTCGCCGTTCTACCCCCTTGGTGTGACCATCGGCCCCTGGCAGGTCTTCCCCGACGCGCGTTCGGGATACACAATATTCGCGGATATCGGCCGGACCAGGATCCTGCCCTATCTGGGACAAAGCGAAACGTGGTTGCTGTTGGTGAGGTCCATCCGCGTTCACGTTGGCTGGTTACCCTTGCTCGGGATTCCAGCCACCCTGTTGGTCATGCGTCGCCTGCCGCGACGAGGGCGCCTCGCCGCTGGCGGCATCTTGTTGGGGTTCTTCGTGCTGCTTGTCGTCAAGCCTTTTGCCGCGGAGAACCTGCCTGGCACGCTGAACCACTTGCGTCATGGTTACAACCCGGCACGTTACAGCTTTGCCCTGCAGGGCGTGCTGGTCGGTATGTTTGCGGCAGCGCTGCCGCTGGTGCCGCTCCCGAAACGCTTGGCGGCGGTGCTGGGCTCGCAAGTACGATGGCTGCGTTGGTCACGGTTCGGAATCATCCGCGCTGCCGGCGACCGAGTTCGGCTCCTGCTCAGGCAGCGTGTGACGGCTGCGGTGCTGTGTTGTCTGGCCGCCCTGATGATCGTGGCCTACTTGCACTTGCCTTCCTCCCGCGCCGCCCGGCAGGCCAGTCGGATCGGTACCTATGCCCAGATCGGGGTCGAATTGCCCCGTACCGATTTTTTCGCGTGGTATGACCGAGAGATCGGCAGCCGCGAGGTCTGGGCAGAAGGATTGCGGACCTATCCGCTGTTGGGGCCGGACCTGAGCAATCGCGCCGTCGAGATCCCCGACTTGCTGCCGTTGATCGATCCGTCCGCTCATCTGGCGGAGTTGCCCGATCTGCTGGTGTTGAGCGTGCGGTGCTCCGGTCCTGCCGAACCGGGCTACGGGCAGTTCACGGTGCTGGACTCTCTCGTGCGGGTCTCGCCCGACTGGTTCACAGTGGCGTTCGCAGACACAGTGATTCACGCGTACTTCGTGCACGGACACCGTCAAAGATGATGGGTGGCGGAGTCCAGTGCAGTGATGCGGTCTTACCGGTCGTTGGCTGAGAGCGCAAAGGCCCCCCGGGGGACCCGGTCATTCCGACGTCGGCAATCGAAGACCCCTTGTTCGTCGAGGAGACTATCAAGAAGGTCTACGCGGGGCGAGTTTTTGATCGCTGCTAGAGTACTCGCTAGTCAATCGGCCACATAAGGGCGTACGATGGACATCGAGCAAGCGGGCGGGCAGGCGGAATATCTCATACTCCAGGTGAACTCATGTTCGAGCGGAAGCTTATTACTTGCCCCGTCTGTCGCTCGCAAGACCTGCGGCATTTCTTGACCGAGCATCGTGGGGTAAATATCGACGTCTGTGCGCAGTGCACTTTCCTGTTCATGAATCCACGCTATAGCAACGCTCATCTCGACGCGTACTACGCCCAATACACGGCGCTGGAAGATCGCGACCACTGGGACGAAGCACTCGCCTACGGACACGACTACTACTTGGCTCGCCTCGAGATTTACCGCGGCCCGGGCACTCTGCTGGATATCGGCTGTGGGAACGGGCATCTCCTCGCTGCGGCGCGACAACGTGGCTGGCAGGTCATGGGCCAAGATGTGTCGGTGACGAGCTGCCGCGACGTGTCGCAGAGGCTCGGCGTGGAGGTTCTCTGCGGAGACTTTTTGAGCATGGACTTCGACCGCCGCTTCGATTGCATCTCGATGCACCAGGTTCTCGAACACGTCAAGGACCCTTGGTCATTCGTGGCGAAGATCCACTCGCTGCTCAACCCCAGCGGCGTATTCTTCGCGGCCACCCCGAACATCTGGTCACTGAGCAATCGGCTCAAGTACTCGTACGAGCGCGTCGGTCTCAGAAGATCCGAAATCGGCAAATACTTCGATACGAGCCACCACCTGAACTACTTCACACCCAAGACGATGAAATGTCTGCTATCCCGAGCGGATTTCACGATCAAGGCGGCCCGTAAC
>JAUVBS010000006.1 GCA_030591105.1 bacterium
ATCGGTAGCACGGAAGGTCTGGCTCATTTGCCGCTGGCGTATGTCGAGGAGGGCGACAATGTCCTGGTTCCGAACCTGGGCTACCCGGTCTACGGCGAGGCCGTGGTCCTCGCCGGGGCGCAGCCACGTGCTTTTCGGCTCGACGCTGACCTCGGTTTTCGACCGGATCCGACCGAACTGAGGCGGCTCGCCGACCGGCGATCGCGCCTGCTGTTCGTCAACTATCCCAATAACCCGACCGGTGCGGTGGCCGACGCCGATCTGTGGCGCGCTTTGACCAGCCTGGCCACCGAGCGGGGTCTGGTCCTGGTCAACGATGCAGCCTATCTGGAGCTGAGCCTCGACGGGAGCCGGCCGACCAGCTTGCTCGCCGTGGCTGACTGCGCGGTAGACCGCGTCGTCGAGTTACACAGCTTCTCGAAGATGTTCAACATGACCGGCTGGCGGATCGGTTTCGCGGTGGGTAACGCCGAGGTGATCGCGGACCTACGGCGCGTCAAACAGACCATCGACAGCGGCGTGTTCACGGCGATCCAGTCAGTTGCGGCCTACGCGCTGGGTGAGCGGTTCGATGCCTTGCTCGCCGACGTGCTGGCACCGTATCCGCACCGGCGGGAGATCATCGTAGCTGCCCTCGGCAAGGCCGATATCGAGGTCTTCCCAACGGCGGCGACGTTCTATGTCTGGGCACGCGTACCGAATAATGGTGATTCGATCGCTTTCTGCGCGCAGGTTCTGACCGACACCGGCGTGGTGGTTGCGCCGGGAGTTGGCTTTGGACCGGGAGGCGAAGGCTGGTTCCGCATCAGCTTGACGGCTCCGGACGAGCGGATCGCGGTGGCCGCCGAACGTTTAACCGACGCTGCGCTGCGCGGGAGGTCGTGATGGATCGGATCAGGCTCGAAGGGATCGACGTCTACGCCCACCACGGTGTGCATCCGGCCGAGCGAGAGCTGGGTCAGCGTTTCGTGATCGACGCGGACCTGTGGGGTGACTGCAGCGAGGCGGCGCTGGAGGACTCGCTGAGCCACGCCCTCGACTATACCGCCGTGCATCGGTGTATCTGTGAGGTGACGGCCGAGACCAGTTTTCACCTCATCGAGGCGCTCGCGCTGCACATCTGCCAAGCGTTGCTGATGGAGTTCCCGCTCGAGAATGTCGCGGTCACCGTCCAGAAACCCAATCCGCCGATCGCCAACTTCCTCGGCAAGGTTTCAGTGACTTGTGAGCGTGATCGCTCCTGGCTCGAATCACTAGGGGAGGACGAATCGTGACCGCCCCGCGGGCCGGAGCGGCCGTTGTGTGGCTGGAGCGATCGGCGGTCTGGGCCGCGCCGACAGTACCGGAATCGGTCTCGATCGGACTCGGCTCGAATCAAGGCGACCGCCTCGACCACCTGCGCCGCGCCCTCTTCGCACTGCTGACCCATCCGGAGATCCGGGTGCACGCGGTCAGTCCGGTCTACGAGACCGAGTATGTCGGACCGGGTCGGCAGGCCGATTACCTCAACGCCTGTGTCGAAGTGAAGACCCGGCTTGCACCCAAGGTACTGCTCTCGGTACTGAAGGGGACCGAGCAGCGTCTCGGTCGCGCACCCGGCGGCCACCTGCGTCCGCGGATCATCGATCTGGACATCCTGCTCTACGGCGACCGCGTCGCCACCGACCCGGTTTTGACGTTGCCGCACCCACGCTTGCCGGAGCGAGCCTTTGTTGTGGCGCCTCTGGCGGACCTCGCGCCGGAGCGGAAACTGCCCGATTCGGGAGAGACAGTCGCGACCGTCTGTGCGAGAATCCTCGCCCGTGGCGGGCCCTGGATCAGGGTCCGCGCCGAGCACCCGCTATTGCCGCAGGAGGCTGGTGATGGGGAGGAGGCCTGGCGTGCTTCCCTGGCGTTACATTGTCGTTGATGGGGTTATCGGGGTCGGCAAAACGAGCCTCGCCAAGCTGTTGGCCACGCGTATCGAGGGTCGTTTGAACCTCGAGGTCGTCGAGGAAAACCCGTTCTTACGCCGCTTCTACGGCGACCGTGACGCCTACGCCTTTCAGACGCAAATATTCTTTCTGCTCAGCCGATTCCGTCAGCAGCAGCAGTTGGTGCAACACGACCTGTTCAGCCGCACGCTGATTTCGGATTACCTGTTCGCCAAGGACCGTATCTTCGCCAACCTGAATTTGGGCGACGACGAACTGGAGCTCTACAACCAACTCGCGGGAATCCTCGAACAACGCGTGCTGCAGCCCGACCTGGTGATCTACCTGCAGGCACGGACCGAAGTACTGCTCGAGCGTATCCGTTGGCGTGGCCGTTCCTACGAGAAGGACATCGACACTGCCTACATCGATGCGCTCAATCGGGCTTACAGTTATTATTTCCATCACTACCAGGGTGGACCGTTGCTCGTGGTGAACACCGACGATCTGGACTTCGTCAATGTGCCGCGCGACTTCGATCTGCTATTCGAGCATCTACAACGAGAGTTTTCCGGCGCGCGGTTCTTCGCGCCGGAATCGCGGGGACGCTAGCGGGTGCGACGATCGCCATCGATCCCGACCCGGGGGTGCCGACGATGGGCAAGCCACAGACACTGACTTTATTTGCACGCAAGAAACGCAAGGGCGAGAAGATCGTCGTGCTGACCGCCTACGATCTGACCAGCGCGACCATCGCCGCTGCTGGTGGGGTCGACGCGATCCTGGTCGGCGACTCGCTCGGCATGGTGGTGCTCGGCCATGACAGCACCTTGCCGGTGACCATCGATGACATGGTGCACCACTGCCGTGCCGTGGCGCGGGCGCATCCCGGCGTACCGGTCATCGCCGACATGCCGTACGGTAGCTTCCACGTCGCGCCGGAAGAGACGGTACGCCACGCGCTGCGTCTGGTCAAACAGGCCGGCGTCTCGGCCGTGAAGCTCGAGGGCGGGCGGCGCCGGCAGGCGATGATCGAGGCGTTGCTGGCTGCGGAAATCCCGGTCATGGGGCATTTGGGTCTGACGCCGCAGTCGATCCACCGCCTGGGTGGTTACAAGGTGCAGGGCCGCGGACGCGGCGCGGCGGCGGTGATGCTCGAGGAAGCACGCTTCCTCGCCGAGGTCGGTTGTTTCGCGCTGGTGCTCGAGGCGATTCCGGCCGACCTGGCCGGACGCATTACGGCGGCGATCGGTATCGCGACCATCGGCATCGGTGCCGGTCCGCAGTGCGACGGTCAGGTACTAGTCTACCACGATCTGCTCGGTCTATTCACCGGGATCAAGCCGCGCTTTGTCGAACGCTACGCCGAGCTGGGTGAAACTGCAGTGGCCGCGATCCAGCGTTTCGCCGCCGACGTGCGCGACGGCACTTTTCCCGGCGCGCAGCACTCCTATACCGATCCGACGACCTCGGCCAGCGAGGCGCGCGAGCACGGGGCTGAAACCACCGACACGCTGCCCGAGCACGAGCGTGACAACGCTCGGCCCACCAACGAGGGCTACCTGGCTTCGCTCCAGGACGAGGAGAACTGAGGCACGGTGCTGGTGCTGCGATCCCGACCGGAACTGGAGCGCCTCGCGACGTTGCGTGCGAGCGGCGCGCTGACGTTGGTACCGACCATGGGCTCCCTACACGAGGGGCACCTGAGCCTGATCGAGCGGGCGCGCACCATCGGACCGACGTTGGTTTCGATATTCGTCAACCCGGCGCAATTCGGTCCGGGAGAGGATTACGCCGCCTACCCACGTGACCTGGCTCACGATCTCGAACTGATCGAGCCGCTCGGAGTCGATGCGGTGTTCGCGCCGTCGGCGGCAGAGATGTACCGGAGCGCTGACACCGTTCGCATCGAGCCGGGAACGCGGGCGGACGTGCTGTGCGGAGCAGGTCGGCCGGGACACTTCGCCGGTGTGTTGACCGTGGTGGCCAAGCTGCTGAACTTACTACGCCCCGAAGTGGCGATATTCGGACGTAAGGATGCCCAGCAATGTCTGGTCATCGCCGAGATGGTCGAAGCCCTCGACTTCCGGGTAAGGCTGATCGACCACCCGACCGTGCGCGAGTCAGACGGCCTGGCGCTCTCGTCGCGCAATCGCTACCTCGGTGCCGAGCATCGCCGGCGCGCGCAAGCGCTGTGGCGCGCGCGCAACGGCGCGCGCGAACAGCGCGAACAGGGTGAGCGGGAACCCGCCCGCCATCGCCGCACAATGGCCCGGCAACAGGCTGAGACCGACCGCGTCGATTACGCGGAGATACGGTCAGTGCCCGATCTAATCACACCTGAGCTTGCTGCCGGTAAGATATTGCTCGCGGTCGCTGCCCAGGTCGGTCCGGCGCGCTTGATCGACAACCTGGTGCTACAGATCGACGGGCAACGGATCACCGAGACCGCCCTGTTGGCAGAGGGGGATGACCGATGAACGCCGGTGCGCAGCACGACACGGTGGACGCCATAATTCTGGCGGCCGGCAAAGGTACCCGGATGAAGTCTGATCTGGCCAAGGTGCTGCACCGGATGGCCGGTGAACCGCTATTGACGCACATCGTCGCGACGGTCCGCGCGGCGCCTATCGACCGCACGGTGGTCGTAATCGGCCATCAGGCCGACCTGGTGCGCGCGACCTGCGTCGCACCCGACCTGGTGTTCGTCGTGCAAGAGCCCCAACTCGGTACCGGCCACGCGGTTCAGGTCGCCGCGCCCGAGTTGCGCGAGGGTGGCTACACGGTGGTTACCGCCGGAGACGTTCCGCTATTGACAGTCGCGACGCTGCGTCGGCTGATCGACACGACGATCGCGGAGCGCGCCGCGGCCACCGTATTGACCTGCGTCGTCGAGGACGCGGGGATGTACGGCCGCATCGTCAAGGACGGCACCGGCCGTCTGATCCGGATCGTCGAGGCTCGCGATGCGGCGGCGGCAGAGCTGGCCATCGGCGAGTACAATACCGGCGTTTTCTGTTTTCGGACCGATCGCTTGCGCGAAGCGCTGGCGAACTTGACCGACGACAACGATCAAAAAGAGTATTATCTGACCGACACCGTTGCGTATCTGGTGGGTCGCGGCCACCCGGTGGCGACTCTGATCACCGACGATCCCGAAGAGGTGGTCGGCATCAACACGGTCGCCGAATTGGCGGCGGCCGAGCGCATTTACCTAGCCAGGCGCGATGGCGCAGAGAGCGCCGATGGTGCGGCGAACGTGGACTGAGACGACATGGACAGGTTGTACACGCCCTGGAGGTATGCATACGTGACTGGTCAGATCCAGGAACCCGGCTGTGTTTTCTGCAACCGGCTCGAGTGCGCCGAGCAGGAGCACTACATTCTGCACCGCGGCCGCCATTGGTACATCGTTCTGAACCTATTTCCCTACAACAACGGACACATGCTACTCGTGTTGAATCGGCACGCGCAGGCTCTGTCCGAGTGTCAGCCTGACGAGCTGGCGGAGATGGCTCAGCTGTTGTGGTTGATGGAGACGGCCGTGCGCCGGGCCATGAATCCCGATGGAATCAACTGTGGTTACAACGGGGGTATCAGTGCGGGTGCCGGGATTCCCGAACATCTGCACCTGCACTTGCTGCCACGCTGGAAGAGCGACACCAATTTCATGAGTAGCGTCGGCGAGACCCGCGTCATGCCGCAGACGCTCGCCGAGTCGTACCGACATCTCGCCCCGGTGATCGCGGAGCTGGCCGCGGAGCTGGCATGACCCGCGCCCGGACCTTCTGGCTGGCAATGATCGTGGTGTTGTGCGGCGTGTCGCTCTGGCTGGGACGCCGGCCGACGCCCGCAGCGAACGTTGCGGCGAACGCCGGACCCGCCCGTACCGACGCGGCGTTCTGGGCCGACACCCCAGGGCGCGAACCGGTCCACCTGGTGGTGCTCAACGGTTCGGGGGTCGGTGGTCTGGCGCGTGAAGTCAGTCTGGAGCTGGCCGTCGCCGGCTGTGTGGTCGAGCGTGTGGCCAACGCACCCCACGATCATTTCGCCCGCACACTGCTGATCAATCGTACCCTCGCCGGTGAGCACGCACGGATCCTGGCCGCCCTGCTGGGCGGGGTTCCGGTCCTGCGCGAATGGAACGGACGTGGTGCCGAGGACGCCGTTCTCGTACTCGGCATCGATCACGCCGAAGTCCGCGCGGCCCTACGCCGCAGCACTGCTCCTGCCGATTGACTGCTGTTTTCCGCTCCGCACGATGGCGGTGTGGGCCTTTGCGACGCCGGGTGACCAGGCCCGATTCTCGATAAAACGAGGAATTTGTTGTTGGTTCCCTGCTCGTGGGGCGTCTATATTGCGGTGTCGAGATCAGCACACTCTGTCCCGCAACTGTCCGTGTCCTTTGGCGTCCGCGAGGTGATATGCGTAAGTCACTCGGCACTGTCGTGTTGACGTTGATGGTCGGCGTCTTGATCGGCGCCATCTTCAGCGAAGTGCTCGGCCTCTTTCTACACGAAGGCAGCGTGGCGGAGCAACTGTTCGTCCGTTACGTTACCTTCGGCCCTGAGATCAATACTTGGAACCTGGTGATCATCGAGATCACCTTCGGTTTCCAGGTCCACTTCAATCTGATGAGTGTGATCGGCGTTTTCGTCGCCGCGCAGATGTTGCGCTGGTATCGCTGAGCCGAACGAGGAGGGAATCGCGTCATGAAACCGATGTTGGCATTCTTCAACATGGGGGCGACGGAGTGGGTCGTCATCGGCGTGATCGTACTGATCATATTCGGTCCGCGCCGTTTGCCTGAAATCGCCGATGCTTTCGGCAAATCGATCACGCGCTTTAAGTCCGCTACTCGCAGCGCCACCGATGACGTCAAGCGGGAGCTGGATGACGCCGCCCGGGAGGTCAAGGAAGCCGGGGAATCAGTGCGGGATGCCGACGAGGATATCAAGCGGCCCTGAAGCGACGCGTCCTCTGCCCGCCCGTCCCCACCTTTGCCACGCCCCGGTACGGTCCGGAGGCAGCCTTGAATCTGGCCCAGCTCCTCGATCGCCTGCGTGCTGACCGCACCTTCATGCGCAACGTTACCCGCTGGGAAGTCATTCCGCCGCAACCCGGTCGCTACGCCGAATTCCCAGCCGAGCTGGACGAACGTCTGGTTGCTGTCATGCGTCGACGCGGTGTCGAACGGCTCTACAGCCACCAGGCCGAGGCGGTGCGCCTGGCGCTGTCCGGGCGCTCATTCGTCGTGCCGACCCCGACCGCTTCGGGCAAGACACTTTGCTACAATCTGCCAGTGCTGCACACGATCCTGCGCGAGCCGCAAGCGCGCGCCCTCTACCTTTTTCCCACCAAGGCGCTGGCGCAGGACCAGATGCACGAAGTCCACGGCATCATCACCGACCTCGGGCTCGACATCAAGACGTTCACGTTCGATGGTGACACCCCCGAAACCGCGCGTCGGGCGATCCGCAGCAGCGGCCATATCGTCGTGACCAACCCGGACATGCTCCACCAGGGGATCCTGCCGCACCACACGCTCTGGGTGAAACTGTTCGAGAATCTACGCTACGTCGTCATCGACGAGGTCCATCAGTACCGTGGTGTCTTCGGGAGCCACGTGGCCAACGTCGTGCGCCGTCTACGCCGGATCGCGAAGTTCTACGGCGCAGAACCGCGATTCATCTGCTGTTCGGCGACCATCGCCAATCCCCATGAATTGGCGGAGCGCCTGATCGGCGAACCGGTGGCCGAGATTGCCGATAACGGTGCGCCGCGCGGCGAGAAACATTTCGTGTTCACCAACCCGCCCGTGGTCAACGCCGAGCTCGGCATCCGCCGTTCGGCGGTCAAGGAGGTGCGCGCGATCGCTGAGCGTTTCCTCGCCGCCGACACGCAGTTGATCGTCTTCGCCCGCAGCCGCATGCGGGTCGAGTTGCTTTTGACCTATTTGCGCCAAGCGGGGCGGCGGGTCGGTATCAAGACGGGTGAGGTGCGCGGTTACCGCGGCGGTTATCTGCCGAGTGAGCGGCGTGCCATCGAGCGCGGCTTGCGCGAGGGATCGGTCAATGCGGTTGTATCGACCAACGCGCTGGAACTGGGTATCGACATCGGCCGGCTCGATGTCTGTATCATGGCGGGCTACGCCGGCACCGTGGCGAGTACCTGGCAACAGGCGGGGCGCGCCGGCCGTCGCCAGAACCTCAGCGCGGTGATCCTGGTTGCCACCAGCAGTCCCGTCGACCAGTACGTCGTGACCAATCCTGATTTCTTTTTCGGGCGTTCTCCGGAATACGCGACCATCGATCCGGAGAACCTGGTGATCTTGATGAGCCACCTCAAGTGTGCCACGTTCGAACTGCCGTTCCTGACGGACGAGCGCTTCGGCGACCGCCAGGTGAGTGAGATCCTCGACTACCTGGTCGAGCAAGAGGTTCTGCACCGCGGCGCAGACAAATACCACTGGATGGCCGATACCTATCCGGCCGAAGAGGTCAGTCTGCGTAGTGCCGCACCGGACAACGTGGTCATCATCGACGGCTCGGTTGCTGGCGGGCGGGTCATCGGTGAGATGGATCTGTTCAGCGCCCAGGAGATGCTTCACGACGAAGCGGTCTATATCCACGGTGCTCAGCAGTATCACGTCGACCGTCTCGACTGGGATCGGCGCGAAGCCCATGTCACGCCGGTTACCGTCGATTACTACACCGACGCCCAGCGCAAGAGCGAGCTCAAGACCCTCACCGCGGAGGAGCGCCGTCCGGATCGGCTCGGCGAACTGGCTGCCGGGGAGATCGGGCTGATCACCAAGGTGACGGTGTTCAAGAAGATCAAGCTGGGGAGCCACGAGAACGTCGGCGCCGGCCGGGTCCACCTACCGGAGATGGAGATGCACACCACCAGTTTCTGGTGGGAACTACCTGACGAACTGGTGGTGACCATGGCCGACGAGGGGCTCGATCTGGGCGACGGACTCAAAGGTCTGGCGCACCTGCTCGGGCGTGTGGCGCCGATGTTCGTGATGGCCGATCCAGCCGATCTACACGCCCAAGCCATGGTCCGCTCGCCGTTCACGAAGAGGCCCACTCTCTATCTCTACGACGCTTTCCCCGGCGGTGTCGGGTTCGCGCGACGAATTTTTCAGCAGTTCGAGCAAATCCGCGCAGCCGCTGCGGTCCATCTGCAGCGATGTGGTTGCGAGCGCGGCTGTCCGTCGTGCGTTGGTGCGGCGATCGAGTCCGGTGGTACCGCCAAGCGTGCCGCCGCCTGGTTGCTGACACAGGCTTCAGCCGGGGCGTCAGCAGCCGGCTGACCGACGTGGGAGATCGGTCTTGGATCTGCGGAAACGTCTCGCCCAACTCGATCGGCTGACCGGTCAACCGCACCGGGATCGTTCTGGCAACACTGCTGCTGCCGTCGCGCCGGTCGATACCAGCGCTGTCTGCCGTCTCCTCGAACTCGACGCGCGGCCTTGTCCCGAGGGTACGCTGTGGCAGCGGAGCTACCGCCCCGACGATCTGTTAACCCCTCCGAAATCGTTACCTGACTTGACCGGCATTCTGCCGCAGGCCACCTCCACCACGGTAAATAGCGAGGAGCTGCTCTTCCTGGACACCGAGACTACGGGGCTGGTCGGCGGTACCGGGAGCCTGGCGTTTCTGATCGGAGTGGCGTGGTGGGAAGCCGGCGCGTTTCACGTCCGCCAATATTTTCTATGCGGGCCGGGACACGAGGAGCCGATCCTGGGCGAGTTGCGTCGCCTGGCCGCACGTTTCAGGGTCGGGGTCACCGATAACGGCAACGGTTTCGATCTGCCGCTGCTCCGCACGCGCGCGCTGCTGTCTCGTCTGCCGGATCCTTGCGGCCAACTGGTGAGCTGGGATCTGCTCACGGCGGTTCGCCGGTTATGGGGACGCCGTCTGCCCGACTGCCGCCAACAAACCGTCGAAACGGCCATCGGCAAGAGTGTGCGTGGTGTAGGCGACATCCCGGGTGCCGAGATCCCCCAGGTCTATTTTCGCTACTTGCGTAGCGGAGATCTCCAGCGGTTGCCCAACGTGTTGCGGCACAATCGGCGGGACATGGCCGGCATGGGGACGATTTTCACGAATGTGGCCGCCGCCGCGACGAAACTCGCCGCGACGGTGCCGCCCCGTACAGCTCAGCTCAGCTGGCAAGACGGCTGGTCGTGGGGGCGGATCTGCGAGGCGAGACGCGACCGGAAAGGTGCCGCCGGCTGGCTCACCTACGCAGTGACGGCGTCGGGGCTGCTGGGCGACGAGAAGCCGGTCGCGCTGCCCGACCGCTTCCTCGCCGACGCGGTACGCATTCTGAAGCGTACCGGCGACTGGCCGCTGGTCATGCGGGTGGTGACCAGCTCACTGGCGCGGCCGGCAGCTCCGGGCTGGTTACACCGTGAGGCGGCGATCCTCTACGAGCACCGGCTCGGCCGTCCTGATCTCGCGCTCGCCCACGCCGAAGCGCTCGCTGATGCACACCGCCTCGGCAGGCTGCGCCGGAAACTAGCCCGGGTGCCCAATTCCGGACACGGTTCAGATGTGGGTGGGCGTTGCCGGCGGCGATCTGGCCCGGTATAGTGGACGCAGGAGGTGTACTATGGCCAACCTGACCCGAACCGAAGGTCACTTGATCGTGGCGGCCGTTCGTGTGCTCACCCATTCCCTGCAACGCTCCCCGGAGCCCGGCGAAATCGCCGACTTGCTCGCTATGCCAGCGGCGTCGGCGCGCGTACAGATCGTGGCCCTCGCGGACTTGGGGATCTTGGTCGTGGTCGAGAGTGCGTTCGCCACCCACGTGGAAGTCCGCGACTACACCCGGCTGGAGCAACTACCGGCTGCGGACGAGAGCGAGTTTGCCGAAGAGCTGGCCGACTTCGATCGTCGCAAACAGGAAGAAGCGGATAAGATGTCCCAGCTATTCGCCGACGGCGAACACGATCGTCGTCATGCCGATAAACTGGGTAAGATGGACGAAGATCTGCGAGCATTCCAGAAGCAGAAACCCAAGGATCCCTTTGCCGACGACTGATATTGCCAGGGCAACGGTTCTGAAACGAATTCTAGCTGCCCTGCCGCGCCTCGTCGCGTAGATCGACGATATCCGCTGCGGCCAGTTTGGTCGTGAACCAACCATCGAGTAGCGTATTTTGCTTGCGGGCGAGTAAACTCGCACGGATGCCGGCGCGTCGGGCTTCGAAATCGTCTTCAGAGACCGGTTGCTGCCAGATAGGACGTACGGCGTACAGACCGCGCAGCGTGGCGACTTCCGGTACCAGTTCGCCTACCGGCGACGAGAGAGCCACTTCGTTGAACGCAGTGCCATAGCCGACGTCGGCAACGTTGCTCGCAACGGTCAGGGTATCGGTGACCGCGTGAGCGAGACCGAGTTCGCTGGCGACCTCGGCCAGGGACTGTCCTAGCTGTACCTTGCCCACGGCGGGCGAGAGTTGGGCTGCGGCCAGCTCGCGGTTATGGGTCCGCTTCAACTCGAGCGAAACTTGCGAGCGCACACGTTCGAGCGGTGCCGGACCGGCGGGAGTGACGCCGGCGGCTCGCACGAGATAGAAGGAATTACTATTCTCCAGCACAGAGCTGATCTCGCCGTCCTCGGCGCGGAAGGTATAGTTACTGCCGGCGACGCTCAGCGGTAAGCCTGGGATATCGCGTCCCTTGACGAATGGGGGCGGATCGTTGACCTGGAGCGATTCAGCCTTGGCGGTTTCGACGAAAGTGTCGGCGGAGACGCGCTCGCGGAATTCGTTGGCAAGGGCGTAGATATCACCCAACGTCTCGGAACTCGGATCGACCCGGAACAGGATGTGACGGGCGTGGACCTTTTCCACCTCACCGGTGTCGTCGGTGAAGCGTTCGAGTACTTCGATCAAGTGATAGCCGAATCGCGTCTTGACCGGTTCGCTGAGCTCGCCGACCGGTAGGCTGAAGGCGACGTCAGTAAACGGCTTGACCATGCGACGCTGATCGAACGTGCCGAGGTCTCCGCCCTGCTCCGCGGTACCGTCTTGGCTATACAACTCGGCGGCGTCGGCGAACGTGCGCTCGCCTGACGCGATCTCCTGGCGGACTTCCTCCAGGTCGCGCCGTACTTCGTCGTAGTCGATGGTACTCGGCTCTTTCGGCCAGGAGACGATGCTCGCCTGCGCTTGTTCCTCGCGGTGGTACTTGCCCAGGTGGGTTTCGTAGTACTCCGTAATTTCCGAGTCCGGCGGCTCGTAGTCGCTATCGAGGTCGGCGTAGAGCACACCGATCCATTCCGCCACCGCTCGGCCGGTCTGGCGCAAGTAGGCCTCACGTACTTCGGCGTCGCTGATCACGGCACCAGCGGTGATCATCTGCTGCAGCTTGCGCTGGGGTAGAGTGGCGCGGATGAACTGCTCGGCGAGGCTCCAATCACGTGCGGGGTTCTGTAGATCGGCGTAGTACCGAGCCAGGTCGGGCTGTCCGTTTTCGTCGAGGTAGCCGGCGAGCAACTCCGGCGGTGGATTGTTACGGAAGGTGTCGAGGATCTCGTCGTCGGTGACGGTGATCCCGAGGCGCTCGATTTCCTGGTCGACGATTACGCTTCGCACCAACTGATCCCAAGCCCGTTCCGACGCCTCGGCGACCTGGTTGGCCGTCAGGGTTCGATCGGCCGCTTGCTGCCGGAACTGGGAGACGGTCTGCTGATAGGTTCGGCTCCAGGCGACGCCGCTGATGGTCACGCCGTTGACCGAACCGACGGCACTACCACCCGAGGACCGGCCCGGCTGGCTGCCGCTGTAGTCCATTCCCCAGGCCAAAAAGATAAATGCGATGAATGAGACCGCGATCACCCAGTAGAAGATCTTGGCCTTCGAGCGCAGGAATTTAAACATCGATCTCGTCTCCCGAGCGGGGATAATTCGTGGCCTACCGTGACGGCGTACGGGCGCCGTCCCGAGCGATGGCCCGTTTAAAATGACCGGCGCGAAGCCGTAATGCACGCCGCTGCCGTGAACTGCTACCGATCGCTAAAGATAGCCGCGATCGCGAAGAACACAAGGATTGTAGGGTGTTAAAGTGGTGGTTGGGCTCGGGCGAGAAGTCTGCTAGCTTAGGCGGGTCTTCGCCCTCAATCCGGGCCGATGAGTGAACGTGGGTCCCGGATTGAGCGGCCGCGACCAGAAGGTTCGACACGGAGGTAGCTTGCCATGGCTGACGCCAAGCCATTCGATTTCAATCGCCCGTTTGCCGACGGAGTCGTCGATTCGAACCAGGAGCGGCAATCCCTCCTGAATCAAATGCGCGATGATCGGGTACATTTTTTACGCCTGATTTTTACCGATGTGATGGGTCAGAACAAGAACGTGGAGGTGCCGGCGAGTCAGTTTGCGAAGGCGCTGGGCGGCGAGATCATGTTCGACGGCTCATCCATCGAGGGTTTTAGCCGCATCGAGGAATCGGATATGCTCCTGGTACCGGATCTGCGGTCGTACGCGGTGTTTCCGTTCCAGGAGAATGGCGATCGAGTGGCACGGCTGATCTGCGACGTTTACAACGCCGACCGCACGCCGTTTGCGGGGTGTCCGCGTTTGACCCTGCAGCGGACGCTGGAACGCTACCAGCAACGCGGTCTGAACCCCGTCTGCGGCCCCGAGCTGGAGTTTTTCCTCTTCCGCCGCGACGCCGACGGACACCCGACGGTCGCGACCCACGACGCTGGCGGTTACTTCGATCTGCTACCGGTCGATCGCGGAGAAGACGCCCGCCGCGATATCGTCAACAGTCTCGAGGCGATGGGCTTCGAGATCGAGGCGGCCCACCACGAAGTAGCGCCGGGCCAGCACGAGATCGACTTCCGGTACGCCGAGGCTCTCGAGACCGCCGATCGCGTCACCACGTTCCGCATGGTCGTAAAAAAGATCGCTCTGGACTACGGCCTGCACGCTACCTTCATGCCGAAGCCGCTCGCGGGGGTGAACGGTTCGGGCATGCATACCCACCAGTCGATTCTCATTGGTGAAGCAGAGGAGGCGCGCAACGCGTTCTTCGACGCCGACGGGCCGGGTCAGTTGAGCGACATGGCCCGCTTCTATATCGGCGGGCTACTCGCACACGCCTGCGCTTTCGTCGCCATTACCAACCCGCTGATCAACTCGTACAAACGGCTCGTACCCGGTTACGAGGCGCCGGTCAATGTCGCCTGGAGCGATCACAACCGTTCGCCGCTGATTCGGGTACCGGCGCGGCGGCGCGAAGGCACGCGGGTCGAAGTACGGGTCCCCGACCCGAGTTGTAACCCCTACCTGGCGTTCGCGGTGATGCTCGCGGCCGGGCTCGACGGCATCGAGAATCAAATCGACCCCGGTCCACCGGTGAACCGCAACGTTTTCGGCATGACGGCCCGGGAGAAGGAAGAACTGAATATCCGCCAGTTGCCGGGCACTCTCTACGAGGCGTTGCAGGAGCTGAAGCAGAACGAGGTCATGCGCGATGCCCTCGGCGATCACATCTTCAATAACTTCATCCAGGCCAAGGAAGACGTGTGGTGGCGGTACCAGGCGGAGGTGCATCAGTGGGAGCTCGATCGGTATCTCGGTTCGTACTAGTCGGTGCGGCCGGTGAACCGAGCCCCGTCCCGGGGTGCCGGTCTGCGTACCATCAAGCCGAAGTGGGGGCGACAAGGACACCACGGCCATGCTGAATCCGGGTCTAGTAGCCGTTGCCAGCGGGTTGGCGGCGCAGGCGGCCAAGGTGGTGGTGGAGCTGTTCGTTCGCCGCCGCTGGCGTCCCGCGCTGTTCTTTTCCTCCGGGGGTATGCCGAGTTCCCACACCGCGACGGTGACCACGCTCAGTTGGCTGGTGGCCCGTCAAGAAGGGGTGGATTCGTCGGTTTTCTCGTTGGTGTTGATCTTCAGCATCTACGTGGTTTTTGAAGCGACCGGTTTGCGGCAGGAGGTAGGCAAGCAGGCCGAACTTCTCAACGACCTGATGGACCGGGTCATCGCCACCCATCATCTGGACCACCACCGGTTACGCGAGTTGGTGGGCCATACGTGGCTCGAGGTCGTCGTCGGCTTTCTTTTCGGTTTGGTGTTCACCGCGCTCTATCTGCGATTGGGTTGATGCTGCGCTGCCATCGGCCGGCGTACCCGCCATGGTTTTCCCTTAACATCTTTGCTTGACAGTGTTTTCATCTCTCGACATGATGCGGATGGAACAACGGTCGGACGGGAAAACGGACACCCACGACGACCATACAGTCCGTCCAGAGAGGAGCCATCGCGCAAGCGCAACGCCGGATAACCTGACTACTGGCCGAAAGGATTCGCCATGAGAGTCATAGCCGTTGCCAATCAAAAAGGAGGGTGCGGGAAGACGACCACTGCGACGAACCTCGCCGCCGCCCTCGCCCGACTGGAAAAACGAGTTCTCCTGGTGGACAACGATCCCCAGGGGCACGCCACCCTCGCGTTCGGTTACCGCGAACGCGATTTCACCCTCAGCACCTACGATCTCTACCTGACCACCGATGTCCTCGTCGAGGATGCATTCCTCGAGATCGAACCGGGCCTGCATCTGGTGCCGGCCGGTGTCGAATTGAGCGCGGTAGAACAGGTGCTGGCCCGCGAACCCGAGAAGGAATTGCGGCTGCGCAGTAGCTTGCAGCGATCCAGCATGCCGTACGACTACGTGCTGATCGATTGTCCACCGAGTGTGGGACTACTCACGTTCAACGCGCTGCTGGTCAGCAGCGAAGTGATCATTCCGGTCGATCCCAGCGGATACAGTCTGCAGGCGGTACGCAAGCTGAAAGAGACGCTCGTGGTTTTGCGCGATAAGAAGGGCCACGACGTCGTTCCTCACGTGTTGATATCCGATTTCGATACGCGGCCGCGTTTCTGCCACACCTTGATCGAGGAACTCCAGGCGCTCTACGGAGACGAACTGCTGGACACCATGATCCACCACACGGTCCGCTTCAAGGAGGCGGCGGGCAGCGGCCAACCGGTGGTGCGTTACGATGCCGGCTCGCGTGGGGCACTCGATTTCCGCAACCTCGCCAGCGAACTGACGGCGCAGGAAACCGACTTGACCGTGACTACCCTAGACCACTGGGTAGCGATGCTCCACGGGCCGCGGGTCACAGCAGAGAGCGTCTGCTTCGTGGCCGATTTCCCGCGGGCGAGGAGCGTGTGCGTCACCGGCGGCTTCTGTGCTTGGTCGGCCAAGGGGGTTGCCATGTTGCGGCGCTCCGACGGACTCTGGGAGTGTGAGATCGCCTTGACCGAGGGCGATCACGAGTACCGCTACATTGTGGATGGAGCTTGGCTACCCGACCCGCATAACGATGCAGTCGTGGCGAACGAGTTCGGTGGTGCCAACAGCCTGATCACCGTGCCGTGACCAGAGGGGGTCGGGCGTGTCGAGCGTCGGATGTCGGACCGGGGGCAGCCACCACATTGCCGATGTCGTCCATCACTTTCTGAGCGATGGCCACGGCGAGTGCTCGCGCGGGACGCCGGCGGCCGAAACCGGTAGCGCGCCGGTACGTTTTTTTGCTGTCGCCGCGGCGGGACGTAATCCGACCGCCGCGGTCGCTGCGGCGGGTCTGGCCACCGGGATCGTTCCGGAGCTACGCGGTGACGTCCGCCAGCGCACGGCAGTGTTCCTGCGCGAGAGGCCGGGCCAGCGGTGGTCGGCTTTCAATTATTTGCACGGTCGCGACGCCGATGGTTCGCAGCGGGTCGTCGATTCTACCCACGGTGGGTCCCGACAGGGCGGATGTGCCGGACTCGGTGGCGGTCTGATCGTGGCGGGGCGGGTCGTCGCCGGGCGGCCTCTTACCGAACCGCTGCCGGTGGTCAACTGGTGGAACCTGGGGCCGCTGGACGCGGCCCGGCTGGCCGACCTGGAGGCTGCGAGGAGTTGGCGTGAAGAAATCGGTTGCCCTGTGGCCGGCCGTGACGGTCTGGTCTGGTGCCTGCTGCCGCACGAGGTCGGTTCGTACCGGTGTGCCTATGCGTTGGGACGTCTGGCGGCGGCTTGCCGTCCGCGTCGGGTCGTGCTGTTGATCTTCCCCGACTGCCGGGCGACCGCGGCTGTAGCTCGAGCTGTCCCTTCGGCCGCGACGACCGACCTGTCGGCGGTGGATCGCTCGGCGGCGTGGCTGCGGCGCTGCAGTGCATTGGCGGAGGCGGTCCTGCCGCGGGTGCCGGTCACCGCCGTGTACCTCGGTTGCAGTTCCAGCGACGGTTGCCAGGTCGAAGAGTCAGTAGCCGCGGGTTTGGGACGCGTCGCGCACAGCTTGCTCGCTTCGTCGCGTTCGTAAGAAACAGGACGGGTGTTTCGGCGCGGCCGATTCCCGTTTGATCGTAACCTAGTTACCCGTTACGCTGGTGAACTTATGGTACATCTTGGCATTCAGCAGGACTCTGGTCGGTGGTCGCACCGCGAAGTTGTGGCGGCGGTGATCTGCCTTGGCCTGCTCGTCTCGCTCACGACCGCTGCGGTGGCGGACGAGGATCCAGATCAGGTCGTGGACCAGGGCGCGGGCGATTGGCCGCACCCTCGGACACCCGGTCTGCTGATACTGACCGCGGCGCCGGATACCGCTACCGCATTTACGTGGCTGCCGTTGGCCGAAGAGCGGCGTCGGTTGTTGGTTTGGGACCAAGGGGTACTGTCGATCCCCGACACGCTCGAAGTTCAGCTGCTGGGCCGCGACTTGGCCGTACCCTACCTGCCGGGGCTGATCGGTGTCAGCCACCGCAGCGGCTTGCGCTTCGAGACCGGACACTACGATATCAAGCAGCCGCTGC
>JAUVBS010000267.1 GCA_030591105.1 bacterium
GTCAGCGGCGTGCCGCATTCCGGACAAGTCTGCTTGAAACACGGCGTGCCCACGGCGTGGGGTTGGGTTTTTCCGCACTGCGGGCAGACACATTGCCCGCCGGGTCCGAGACCCTTGCCGCCGCGCCGACCTCCGCCTCCGCCACCGCCCGCTCCGCGGCCACTGCCCGCGCCACCGCCGCGGCCGGCACCGCCACCGGCACCGCTGCCACCGCCACCACCGCCGGCACCGCTGCCACCGCCGGCACCGCCACCACCGCCGCGACCCTTGCCTTGATAGGTCTCACTGAACGTCATGATAGCGCTTCCTTCCCTGTACCTTGCGCGATGTACGATCTGATTGCGAAACCACCGCAGCCATCGATCGCGCTGCCCGCTGGTAGGCGTCGAGGCGCCTAATCTTCCGTGTCTGACAACTGGCTGAGCCGTTGTTCGAGGTCGGCCAGTTCGGTCTGCAAGTTCTTCCGTTGTGTTTCCAGAAACCTGACTTCCTGTTCGCGGTCGATTGCCGGTTCTCTGACGACGGACGAAGCGGGGGAACCGGGCGCGTTCCAGTAGCGCTGCCCCCATCTTACTTCCTGGCCGCCGCCCCAACCGAAACCGCCGCCCCCGCCGAAACCGCCGCCCCGGCCAAAACCGCCGCCTCCGCCTCCGCCTGCACCTCCGCGGAAACCGCCACCGCGGCCGCCGCCCCAACCGATGCCGCGGCCGTAGCCTGGGCCGTAACCGCGGCCCGGACCTCCGTACGAATAGCCGGGCTGGTCACTGCCGCTGCAGTGACCCAATCCTCGTCCCGTCATCGGGCCCTGTCCTTGCGGGCCTGTTTGATCTCCCCTGGGCATGATACTACCTCCTCGAACTGATCGTGGCCGCGACCCGCCGTGGCGAGTCGCCGCCAACTGTTTCAACTCCAGTGAGCATCGACGTCGTGCCCGTCGGCCGGCTGGAGCTGGCCAGCGGCGAGCTTGTCCAGCGCTTCCTGTACCTTGCCGGTTACGCCGGTGTAGATCTTGACCCCCGCTGCTTGCAAGGTCTTGAAGGCCTTGGGTCCGCAGTGTCCCGTCAGCAGCACCGCTGCGCCGAGCTGCGCCACCGATTGCGCCGCCTGGACACCGGCGCCCTGCATGGCGTCGAGGTTCTCGGCGTTGTCCACTGCTTCGTGTTGCCCCGTTTCGGTATCGACGACCTGCAGCCAGGCCGCGCGTCCGAAGCGAGGGTCCACGTCGCTGGTCAAGTCGGGGCCCTGAGCTGTGATCACAACTTTCATCACTCCGTCCTTCCTGTGTGTTTACGACCGTGGCGCCGGCCGCGGCCGGGTGCATGGTTGCCGCCTCCGTGCCGACGGTTTCCGCACCGGCCCGCTAGGGAGACGGCCGGCCCTCCCTCGATGCGTAACGCAAACCCTCCGAAGAGAGCGCCGGCGACCTTGCTGCGTGCCTCGGCCAGGAGCCGGCCTGCCGTCGTCCGCGAAACCTTCATCCGTAGACCGACCTCCTCGTGGGACAATCCCTCGAGATCCGCCAGCCGGAACGCCTCGAATTCGTCCAGACCGACCACGATTTCGTCGAGATCGCGCAACGGTATACCCCGAGGTTTGAAATAGGTGGCCTCGGGTAAAGCGTGTACGTGGCGTGGTATATGAGGGCGCGGCATCGGTTCTCCTTCGCTGATCCGCTACCAAGTTATGGGTATATGCCCATAATGGCAAGGGGTAATTTCAGGCTGGCAACAGTGTTGGCGCCGGTTGTTGGTGGCGGTTGTTGGTGCAAGCAGTTGGCACGGGCATGAGAGAACCCCCCGGGGGGTTCTCGTCGCTGCCGAATCGGGGTCCAAGCCGTTGGGCGCGCGCAAGACTTGGCGTCACCCACCTTGTTGCGACGTCCAGCCCATCGCGAGTAACATGGGTGCGATGTAACGGCAGGCCGGGAATCGCTAATCGTGCAGGGAGTCGTAAACCATGGAAGCCAGACAGCAACGGAATTGTCGCCTAGGCCGGACCGTATCGGACTTCAAGAACGCGCTCGAGGACAACCTCTATTTCGCGCGCGGTCAGGCGATTTACACCGCGAGCCACAACGATGTCTACATGACGCTGGCGTACACCGTCCGCGATCATCTCATCGAGCGCTGGCGGCGTACCGTCGAGGCTTACTACGACGCCAACGTGAAATACGTTTACTACCTCTCCTCCGAATATCTGCTCGGTCGTCAGCTATCTCAGAATCTCCTCTACACCGGTACCGAACAGCTGGCGCGCGAAGCGCTGGCGGAGTACGACCTCGAGCTCGACCGCTACCTCGTCGAGGATCGCGAACCGGGTCTGGGTAACGGTGGTCTCGGGCGGTTGGCGGCCTGCTTTCTCGACTCGCTCGCGACGCTCGGCGTGCCGTGCGTCGGCTACGGTATCCGGTACGAATTCGGTATTTTCGAGCAGACCATCCGTGACGGGTGGCAGGTGGAGTGTCCGGACGAGTGGCTACAACTGGGCAACCCCTGGGAATTTGCTCAGGCGGACGAGATGGTCGAAGTCGGTTTCGGCGGGTACACCGAGATCCAGACCGACGAACACGGCCGCGAACACAAGCGCTGGGTCCCGGCCGAGACCGTGCTGGGCGAGCCGTACCACACGCTGGTACCCGGTTACCGGACCGGCAACGTGAACGTGTTGCGTCTGTGGCGAGCCCGCGCCAGCAAGGAGTTCGATTTCCAGCTGTTCGATGTCGGCGACTATGCGCGTGCGGTGGCGCAGAAGGTCGACTCGGAGAATATCTCGAAGGTGCTCTACCCCAATGACAACACGCCGCAGGGCCGTGAGCTGAGGCTGCGCCAGCAGTACTTCTTCGTTTCCTGCTCGTTGCGCGATATCTTGCGCCGCTTCAAGGTTCTCAACGACGACATACTCGATCTGCCCGAAAAGGCAGTGATCCAGCTCAATGACACTCACCCGGTGATCGCGATCCCCGAGCTGATGCGTGTGCTGGTCGATATCTACCATCTCGAGTGGGAAGAGGCGTGGAGTGTCACCCAACGGACCATCGCGTCGACGCAGCACACGTTGCTACCCGAGGCGCTCGAGGAGTGGCCGGTGGATCTGGTCGGTCGCCTGCTGCCGCGGCACATGGAGATCATCAACGAGATCAACCGACGCTTTCTCGACGAGGTCCGCGAGCGTTGGCCAGGGGACGACGAACGTGCCGCACGCATGGCGATCGTCACCGGCGATGACGCGCCGCGGGTACGCATGGCTCATCTGGCCTGTTACGGTAGTTTCTCGGTCAACGGCGTCGCCGAGCTACAGTCGCAACTGCTTGCCCAACACGTCCTACGCGACTTCGCCGAGCTGTGGCCCGAGAAGTTGAACAACAAGACCAACGGGGTCACGCCACGTCGCTTCATGCGGCTGGCCAACCCGGGTCTGTCGGAGCTGATCAGCGAGCGGATCGGCGACGACTGGCTCACCGATCTCGACCAGCTCGACAGGTTGGCCGAATTCGCCGACGTACCGCGCTTCCAGGACTCGTGGCAGGCGGTGAAACTCGCGAACAAGCGCGACCTCGCTGCGTACATCGGTGAGCACAACGGTGTTGTCGTGGATCCGCAGTCGATCTTCGACGTGATGGTCAAACGGTTGCACGAATACAAACGTCAGCTGCTCAAGGTTCTGCACATCGTCACTCTTTACAACCGGTTACGTGCGAATCCCGATCGTGAGATCGTGCCGCGGACCTTTATCTTCGGCGCCAAGGCGGCGCCCGGCTACCACATGGCGAAGCTCATCATCAAGCTGATCAACTCGGTCGCCGACGTGGTCAACGCCGATCCCATCGTGCGCGACCGGCTGAAGGTCGTCTTCCTCGAGAACTTCAACGTCTCGCTCGGCGAGAAGATCTACCCGGCGGCGGACGTCTCGGAGCAGATTTCGCTGGCTGGTAAGGAGGCCTCGGGTACGGGCAACATGAAATTCGCCCTCAACGGTGCGGTGACCACCGGCACCCTCGACGGCGCGAACATCGAGATTCGTGAGCACGTCGGCGAGGAGAACTTCTTCCTGTTCGGGCTGACCACTGAC
>JAUVBS010000310.1 GCA_030591105.1 bacterium
ACCGCTGCAGGCCGATACCGAGGGTCGTGCCATACGCCAACTCGCCAGCGGCACCTGGGAGGTACGGTTCGTACCCGATCCGACCGCCGCGGCTCAACCGCCGCGGCCCCACCGTAGCATGGTCGGTGGCCGCAACGACGAGCGTTTCGGTTTCGTGTTCCTGAACGGTGCGTTGCTGCCGCGCCTGCCGACCGAAGCGAGTGCCGGCGGCTGGGCACCGGCGGTGGCGCGTGATAAAGCGGGGCCGCTGATTGAGCGCGGCGGTCGCGGAACTCTGCTGGGTCCCGAGCTGAAACTGCCGGTGCGCAATACCAAGCTACTGCGCGTGGTCGCCAGCGAGCTAACCAATTTCGGCCATCTGCCGGCCGGGATACTCGAGAGCCAAATCCGCCTCTACCAGCGGCGCTACCTCGAGCGCCTCGACGACGGCAGCGGCCAACCGCCCTGGGTCGATATCGAAGTGCCGATCCACATGCTGGGTGACGGCGGCGAGTTCTCGGGCAGCGACTTCTTTATTTTTTATGGGCTGCGCCTGCGCGACGACCAGCCGTTCACCATGGATGTCGGCGACGGGCCGGAGGAGATCCCCGGCAGCGGTGATCCGTTCGAGATGAACAACGATACCAACGTTTACTGGCTTGCGTTTTCCGAGCCCGATCTAGGCGAGAGCTGGGCGCGCATGACGGTCGCCACGCTACCACCGGCGGTTGCGGCGCCACTGCCTTACTACCAGCGGACCGATCACTTCGAGGACCGCTTTGCCTACCGAGAGAACGTGCCCAATCAGTGGGTCGACCGTATTTACACCACCGATTTCGCCAGTACACAGGGCAGCTTACCGCTCATTTTATGGCACCCGCGTCCCGACGGACCGGATGTGCAACTCGAAGTGACGGTGGCCGGATTTTCCAGCAGCACCCGCACGCTCGATTTCAGTCTCGAGTACGACGGCCAGCTGGCGATCGATCTGGGACAGTTCTCCCTCGCCAGTCGGTTCGAGCAGTCGATGCATCGCGACATCTCGCCGTTGCTGTTGACGGAAACCCAGTACGACCTGCGCATTCTACCGGCGATCCCGCCGCGTCTGTGGGCGTACGTCAACTGGGCCGAGTTGACCTACGAGGCACTATACCGGCCCCTGAATGACAAGCTGACCTTCAATGGCGGGAGTGGTTCGCTGGCAGATATCGAGGTCACCGGTTTTACCACCGACGACCTCGGCCTGATCGATATCACCGACCAGCGCCACCCACTCTTCGTTTCGCTGACGGCAGGTAGCAACGTGGTGTCGGACGGCGCGGGTGGTTTCAAGCTGTCGCTACGTGCGGACCAGAGCGCCGGCTCCCGCACGTTCTATGGCGCTGCCCGCATGACGTCCAACGGCGTGGGTGAAGTGCCGTACTTCCAGATCGTGAAAGTCACCGATCCGGTCAACCCCACCACACCGTCGGTCCCGAACCCGAATCTGATCGTGATCACCCACCAGGAATTCAGCGAGGCAATCGTGCGGTGGATCGAACACCGGCAGAGCCGCGATCCCGATCTCGCGGTCCACACGGTCGAAGTGCAACAGATCTTCGACTGGTACAACGGCGGTCTGAAGGACCCTTGGGCGGTCAAGCGTTTCGTGAACCACGCCCTGAGCCAGTGGCAGAGCTATGCGTTGCAGATCGTCGGCGACGGTAACGAGAACGTGCTCGAGCTACTCGTCGGCTCGACCGGCCGGGACTGGTCGAAAGACTGGGTACCGACGCACCTGCACGACCAGTTCGTCGAACAGCAGCCCGAACTCCTCGGCTCGGACAAGTGGTATGTGATTCCCGGGGCCACCGACCAGAACTTCCCGACGGGAGTTTACACACCCGCGGACATGTACGTCGCGCGTTTCGCATGTAACAGCGTCGACGACCTGAACGCCCAGATCGATAAGGTGATCACCGTCGAGACGGTCCAGCCGGACGAGACCTGGCGCCGGCGCGGCATCTTCATGGCTGACGACGCCTGGTCCGGCGGTTACTCGGCTTGGGACGGCAATCTCTACTACGACGTCCACGAACATGCCTTCGAGATCAGCCAGCGCGATCCGGTCGCACGCACCTGGCGCGAAAATGTCGGTGTCGCGCTCGAGGCCGACACCCTCTTTTTGCAGCTACTGATCAACGAACATTTCGATCCAGATATGACATCTCGGCCCTGGGGTTTGGCCAAGGACATCACCGAGACGTACGGGTTACCGCCGTTACTGGCGGCGATCGATCAGGGTGCGACCATCGTGCACTTCCAGGGCCACGGTAACCAGAATGTGCTGTGTCACGAGTACTGGATCCAGGACAAGGAAGCGTTCAACGCGCGCCACGATGTTGCGAGCTTCACGAATGCAGGCAAGCCGTTTGTCTTCTACGGCATGGGGTGTCATATCGGCGACTGGATGCAGAATCCGGCCGGTACCACCCTCGATGTTCCGCAGGAGATGTCGCTCTGCGAGAAAATGGTCAGTCTGCCCGGCGCCGGTGCGGTGGCTGCTTACGGCAGCTCCGGCTTCGAGTATCGCCTGCAGAACATCGTTTTCAGCGAAAAGATGTTGCGCCGCTGGATGCTCGATCCGCCGACCACGACCGTCGATACCACGCGTGTCAATTCGCGTTGGGTGCTGGGCGAACTGATGTGGGCGAGCGAGGCTGACATCCTCGCCAGCAACTCCGGCGACTACCTCATCCGCGAGATGGTGCAGCAGTACGTATTGCTGGGTGATGTCCTGATGTCGCTCAACTGCGGGGCGCCCGAGGTCGACGCGGTACTGGCCGGTGAGCCCGATCAGGAAATCTCCGGCGCGGTGGATCTAGTGGCGATCGATGCCAGCAACCAGCGCACGATCACCATGGCGACCCGTGACGAAGCCGGCATCGACCGTATTCTGATTCGCGACAGTAGCGGCGCGGATCTGACCGGCAGCGTGGTGACATCCGTCTCGACGCCCGACCCGGACCCCTACCGGCGGCAGCTGGTCGACTACGAACTCTCTGTGCCAGTGCGGCCGTTCGACCATAACCTGACAGTCGACCTTTTCGACACCGGCAGCAGCCAGGATACCGACCACCACTATCGCTTGACCCTGAACATCCGACAGACCGCGACGTTTTACGTCGCTGGTGAGGAGGTCATCCCCGAGGAATTCGTCTTTGCGGTGGGCGAGCCGGTCGTGTTCACCGCCGACGTTTTCAGCGCCGCCTGGTTGTCGGACGCCTCGCAACTCGCCTTGACCGGCGTCGAGCTCACGCTCAGCGACGTGCAGTTCAACCTCGACAAGAGCAATCAGATGCAGATGGTGTTCACTGCCGTTGCCACCGGTACGGAGGAGGTCGACCGGGGCGTCATGTTGTCCATCGATGGCTACGAAACGACCTACATCCTGCAGAGCGGATCCACCGCGGGGGGTGAAGCGACCATCAGCGAGGTCTACTGTTATCCGAATCCGGTGGCCACCTCTACCCGTATCATTTACCGCACCGGCGCTTCGTCGGGAGAAGGCAAGGTCATGATCTATACCATAGCAGGTCGTACGATCGCGGTGTTGCCTTTCAGTTACGGCGGTAGCGGTAGTGGTGTGATCAACTGGAATCTGCGCGACAACGAGGGAG
>JAUVBS010000472.1 GCA_030591105.1 bacterium
GCGAAACCATCGGCGAGATGGTCCCGTTGGGCCGCACCTTCGGTGCACTGGCGAACACCATCCTGATCTACCGTCTGAGTCTCATCTGGTCTCTGATCTGGATCGTCGTGACCTGGGGCCGTGTCGGCTGGTTGCGGATCCTGCTGGTCGTCGTGGGCGCCTGGGCAACTTGGGAGAGCCAGCGGGCCATCGGGTTCTATGCCCTCGCTTTCGTGCTGCTCCACACCGGCTACGGTGACGGCGACCCCGTTTGGTGGCGTCGCTACGAACCGTTGGACCGGCTCGCCACTCGTTTCGAAAGCGGACCGGGAGCTCTGGTTAGCGGCATGGCCGTGCTGGGAGTTTCGGTGGTCGTCGCGGTGATCTGGCTGGCCGCCCTCGCCAGCAACGATTTCTATCTGGGCGAAGGTGTAGCGAGGCGTTTCGGCGGCGGCCTGACACCCGCCCACTACCCAGTGCACGTGGCCGCGGAACTCGCCCGCGATCCGGCGGCGACGCGGTTAAGGGTGGTCAACAATCTCGATGCCGCCGGGTATCTCGTCGGCCACCGGGCAGGGCGAGTCTATATCGACGGTCGCACCGAGGCCTATCCAGCCGAACTGTGGCACGAGTACCGCCAGCTACTAGCCGGCGGTGAATCGGCACTGGCGATACTCCGGAAACGCCGGACCGACCGGATCTGTTTGGCGTACGGTAGCGGAACCGTTCAGCCGTTGCTCCGCACGCTTCTCGGCGCCGCGGACTGGGAGCTCACGGCAGTGGACGAGAGCGGAATTCTATGGCAGCCACGGCAGTCGCTGCCTAACGGTCCGGCCGCCGCCGATCTGCTCACCGAGGCCCGAGATCGGCTGCTGACTGCGTTACCGGGACCTGAGCAGCGCTACGACGGTGCGGGAAGCCGTACCGGCGCCGCAGATCGCTGTGCAGCTCTGGCCGGTCTGATGGAAGTAGCCGGGCGTCCGGACGACGCCCACCGGTTGCTACGCCGCGGCCTGCTCTACGCTCCGGACCACGCCCAGCTATCCCACAACCTCGGCAATCTGCTGCTGTCGCGTTCGGAATACACCGCCGCTGCCGTTCTTTTCGAGCGTGCGGCCCGCGGCAATCGGCGTGCGGTGGGCACACGTATCAACCTCGCGGTCTGCTATTACCGGCTAGGCCGCCTGTCCGCAGCGGAGGACGCACTCCTGGCGGCGCTGGCCATCGATCCGCGGCGGGGTAGCGCCTGGGCAAACCTGGCCGAGGTCAGGCGTCGGCACGGTGATCGCTCCGGCGCGATGGCCGCTTACAGCCGCGCCGTGGAGTTGCTGCCGGACGACCGTAATCTGCGGGGCCGCGCTGCTACCTACCGCAACGGACGCCGCTAGCCCGAATTGTACATTATCGACATCAACGAGGCGGTTCGGTGCAATCCGAGCTAAAGGGCCCTCGCATATAGACGAAAATCTGTACAACACTGTATACCGCGGGAAGTTGCGGGTAGATTCCCGCGTCAGCCGGCACCCGGGGACGCACACCGTCGCCGCGGGGCACACCGCCGCCGTACGGACGTGGAGGCAATGATGGGCAGCACCGTACTCATCGTGGACGACGCCGAATTCATGCGGGTAATGCTCAAGGAAATTCTGGCGGAAATGGATCTGACGGTCGTCGGGGAAGCCGGCGACGGCGATCAGGCGGTGGAGCTCTTTGGTAAGCTCCGGCCAGACCTGGTTCTGCTCGATATCATGTTGCCGACCGTCGGCGGGATCGAAGCCCTCGAAGAGATCATCGCCGAAGAACCCGAAGCGCTGGTCGTGATGATCACCGCCCTCGGTCAGAAGGAACAGGTTCTCTCCTCGATCAAAGCCGGTGCCCGCGATTTCATCGTCAAACCGTTCGATCAGGACCGGGTGCAGGAAACCCTGGTCCGCGTCCTCGAGAAAACCGCCGTCTAGAACTCTTTCAGAACCCGCTCCGTGGCGAGAGCGCGCACAGACTTACCGCAGAACGACCAGCACGAAAATCCCCAGTGCCAGACAGTAATACGCAAATTTCCAGAAGTGTTGCTGGACCACCGCCAGAGCGGTCCAGCGTATCGCTAGCAACCCCACGCCGAACGCCACCAACGCGCCCAACGTCAGACGCACTGCCCCGGCGCCATCGGTCACCTGATTACTCGCCAGTTCCAGGACAACCGCGCCAGCGATGACCGGTACGGCGAGCAAGA
>JAUVBS010000294.1 GCA_030591105.1 bacterium
ACGCCATAGGTGGCCTTTCGGTGGGCGAACCGCCGGCAGCCATGCACGAGCTGACCGCGTTGGCGGCAGACCTGTTGCCGGACGACCGTCCCCGTTATCTGATGGGCGTGGGATTCCCCGACGATATCGTCACTGCGGTCGCCGCGGGCGTCGATATGTTCGACTGCGTCTTGCCGACCCGCATGGGACGCACCGGTACGGCTCTGACCTGGGACGGCCGCTTGGTGGTGAAGAACCAGACCTACGCCGCGGACGAGCGCCCCATCGACTCCGCCTGCGGTTGTCCTACCTGTCGCCGCCACACCCGCGCCTATCTGCGGCATCTGTTCCAGGCGGGCGAGGTGCTGGCTCTGACCCTCGCCACTCTGCACAACCTGTATTTCTACCAGGAGTTGATGCGCCGCATTCGTGCGGCCATCCGCGACGGTCATTTCGCTTCCTTCGCCGCCGAAACAACGGCCCGCTGGCGCGAAGGTGAACGACAGCGTCGCCAAATGAGCCCGCCGACCGCCAACTGAGAGCAACGCATGATTCGCGGTTGCCCGACCTGCAGCAGCGATGCATTTTAGAAGCGACGGTCAATACTGGTTGCCGTCGGGGCTGTCCGTTGCGGACGGCCGTACAAGTACACGCAAATTAAGGAGCGATTATGACCTCGACGTGGTTTCTGGCCATGGCCCAGGCTCCGGAAGGTGCTTCTGGGTCCAGTGCGGCCCTGGTGAGCTTCCTGCCGCTGGTTTTGATCATGTTGGTCTTCTGGTTTCTGATCATCAGGCCTCAGAAGAAGCAGCAGCAACGACGCAAAGCAATGCTGCAAGAGTTGAAGAAGGGTGATCGCATCGTCACCAACGGAGGACTGTTCGCCACGATCTTGAACGTCAAAGAGGATCGGCTGGTCGCGACCATTGCCGACGGCGTCAAGGTGGAGATCGCCAAGCACGCTGTGGGCAGCGTGATCGGCAAGGAGTAGTTGGTTGCCGGCCGACGAGGTGCGAGGAGGGCCGATTCTTCTTTACGGCGATCGACGTTTACGCCGGCACTGCCGGTCGTTCGACCCGGGCGATCCAGACGCCGCGCAGCTCGCCGACGAACTCTGGGCGCGGCTAGCCGGTGACGGTGTCGGACTGGCGGCCCCGCAAATCGGGGCCGATCGGCGTCTGATTGTGATCGACGATCCGCGTAAGGTCGGCTGTAAACCGCTGGTGCTGGTCAATCCGACGGTCGAACGGACGATCGGTCCGCTCGAGCCGTTCGAGGAGGGCTGCCTCTCTTTTCCGGGGCTGTACCTGACCATCCGGCGGCCGCGTGGCCTCCGGTTCCAGTATTTTGATCTCGCCGGACGGCAGCATCGACTCGCGGACAACGGTCTACTGGCGCGGATCGTCCAGCACGAGATCGACCACCTGGACGGGATCCTGTTCTGTGACCGACTTTCTCGGACCGGCCGTTGGTTGCTATCGATACGGTTGTGGTGGTTGGCCCGCTGGCGCTGGAGGTATCGGTGGTGAAGATAGTAATGATGGGATCGCCGGACTTCGCTGTGCCTTCGCTCGAAGCTCTCGTCGAGGCCCGCCACGACATACCGCTGGTGGTGACGCAACCGGACCGCCGCGCTGGCCGCGGCCGTAAGCTGGTCGAAACTGCGGTAAAGCGTGCAGCACGTGAGCTCGGGTTGCCGTGGCTCGACTACGGCAAGGGTGACCGCAAGCGGGTAACCGAAACTGTGCTCGCCATTGCACCGGACGTCGTGGTGGTCGCCGCCTTTGGTCACATCCTGCGCGAGCCCGTGCTGAGTTCGCCCCGCTTCGGCTGTCTCAACGTACACGCCAGCCTGCTACCGCGCTGGCGTGGGGTTTCGCCGGTGCAGTACGCCGTTCTCCATGGCGATGCTTGGACCGGCGTGACGATCATGCAGATGGATGCCGGTGTCGACACCGGTCCCGTACTGACTCAACGGAGTGTCGGTATTGCGCCCGACGAGACCGCGGGCGAATTGATCGATCGGCTCGCGGGGCTCGGCGCCGATCTGCTCATACACACCTTGCGCGATCTCGAAGCGGGACAGATCGAGCCGAGGGCGCAGACCGATGAAGGGGCAGTCTACGCTCCCAAGCTTACCCGCAGCCTTTCACCGGTACGCTGGGACCGCGACGTGGTCACCGTGCACAATCAGATCCGCGCCCTGCAGCCATATCCGGGTGCCACCAGTTTTATGCGCGAGCAGTTGCTCAAGATAACCGAGGCACGCCCCTACGGCTTATTGACCAGCGGCGAGTCACCCGGTTGTATCGTCGAGGTGACGCCCGACGGACTCTGTGTCGCCTGTGGCAGCGGCGTGCTGCTGATCACGCGTATCCAGGCTCCGGGTCGCAACCCGTTGCCGGTGCCTGAGTTTCTACGCGGATTCGCGGTGCAGAAGGGCCAGACCTTCCACTCATGAGCCTAGACCAGATACGTCGCCGGGCCCTCGACGTTCTACTCCGCGTGGACAGCGGTGAGCCACTCGATCGTCTGCTCGACCGCGCTCTGTCTCGGTGCGACGACCCACGCGACGGCGGATTGCTGACCGAACTGGTCAAGGGTACCTTGCAGTGGCGTGGTCGCTACGATCATCTCATCGCGCACTTCGCGCGTCGGCGCCCTCCTGGTGACCGGCGCGTGCGTGAGATCTTGCGACTCGCGCTACACCAGCTGGTTGCGATGGGCGGAGTGCCGGACTACGCTGCCATCGACTCGTCGGTGCAGCTGTGTCGCGTTACGGTCGGTCAGAAGCCGGTAGGTTTCGTCAATGGACTGCTCCGTTCGGTCCAGCGATTCCTTGTTGCTGAGCGAGATGAGCCGGTCACGGCGATCCGTGCGTTGTTTCCCGACCCGGCGGGCGAGCCGATCGAGTTTCTGTCCCGCTACCATTCGCTACCGCGCTGGCTGGTGGAGCGCTGGGTGGCACGTTGGGGGGAGAAATTCGCCGCTGCCCTCTGCGAGCACCACAACCGCCCCGCACCGGTGACGCTCCATGTCCTGCCAACTGCCGATCTGGTCGCGGTGACTGAGCGGCTCGAGGCCGAGTCGCTCGAGCCGCGGGCGGGCCGCTGGCACCCGCGGGCGCTCGTACTAGGCCAGCGTGTCAAACGGCCTCGGCTGCGTTCCTTGCTAGAGTCGCTACCGGGGGTGATCATTCAGGACGAGGCGGCGCAGGCGGTGACCGCCTGGCTCAGTGAACGCGCCGACGGCCCGCTCCTCGATATGTGCGCCGCTCCGGGTGGCAAGGTATTTCATATGGCGGCAATCTGGCCCGGCGAGGCGGTCATCGTCGCGCTGGATCACAGCCGCTACCGGCTGGAACTGCTGCGACAGTCGGCGGTCAGACTCGGTGATTCTGCGAAAAGGATTGAGAAGATCGGCCGCACCGTGGTATTAGCGGATGGACGGTATCCGCCCGTAAGGTCGCAGGTGTGGGGTGCCGTGCTGCTCGACGGCCCGTGCAGTGGTACCGGAGTGTTGCGTCGCCATCCCGACGCTCGCTGGCGCGTACATCCGGAACAGTTAATTGCGAACCGGGAGCGGCTACTGGAGCTGGCCGGTGCGGCGGCAGAACTGCTGCGCCCGGGCGGACTCTTGATGTATGCGACCTGCAGCCTGGAGGCTGAGGAAAACGAGGAAGTCATCGCTGCGTTGCTTACGCTGCGTACCGATCTCGAGCCGGACCCGACACAGGCCCAACACTACTGGCTGCCGCCCGA
>JAUVBS010000189.1 GCA_030591105.1 bacterium
GTAGAATGTTCTCGGTCAGGATCACCCCCATGTCGACCATCGTACCGATGGCGATGGCAATACCCGACAGCGCAACGATGTTCGCCTCGACGTCGAAGAGCTTCATGCCGATGAAGCAGAGCAACACGGCCAGCGGCAGCAGTCCGGCGACGATCAGGCCGCTGCGTAGGTGGCGCACCATCAGGATCACGACGATTACGGTGATCAGGATCTCGAGCAGCAACGCGGTACTCAGGGTGCCGAGCGTCTCGCCGATCAGACCGCTGCGGTCGTAGAACGGCACGATGGTGACCTGGCTAGCGCGGCCGTCCGGGAGTTGCTTGCGCGGTAGCCCCGGTGCGATCTCGGCGATTTTCTGTTTCACGGCCTTTATCGCCGCCAGCGGGTTCTCGCCGTAGCGCACGACGACCACACCGCCGACCGCCTCGGCGCCCCCCTTGTCCAGCACGCCGCGCCGCAGGGCGGGGCCACTGCTCACCGTGGCGACGTTGCCAACAGTGACCGGGACGTTATCGCGTACCGCGACGACGCTCGCGGCGATGTCCTCGCTCGTCTCGACGAAACCGACACCGCGCACCACATACTCGACGCGGTTGATCTCGATGGTGCGGGCCCCCACCTCGGCGTTGGACTCGCGGACGGCCCGGAAAACCTCTGCCAAGGTCACACCGTAGTGTCGCAGAGCGTCCGGATCGATATCGACCTGATACTCGCGCACGAAGCCGCCGATGGACGCCACTTCGGCCACCCCCGCAGCGGCCAGCAGGGCGTCTTTGACGTGGAAGTCCTGGATGGTGCGCAGCTCATCGAGATCCCAGCCGCCGGTGGGCCGACCTTCTCGGTCGCGGCCCTCGAGGGTATACCAAAAAACCTGTCCCAGGGCGGTGGCATCCGGACCGAGAGCGGGCGCAACACCCGGCGGCAGCGTGCCGGTGGGCAAGCTGCTCAAACGCTCGAGAACGCGCGATCGCGAATCATAGAAATCGGCCTCTTCGTCGAAGATCACGTAGACCGAAGAGAACCCGAAGTACGAGTAGCTACGTACCGTCCTGACGTGCGGCACGCCGAGCAGAGCCACCGTCAAGGGGTAGGTGATTTGATCCTCGACGTCCTGAGGCGAACGGCCCGCCCAATTGGTGAAAACGATCTGCTGGTTCTCACCCAGGTCGGGGATCGCGTCGACCGGTACCGGATCGCGCGGTAGCCAGTCGATACGCCAATCGAATGGCGCGACCATCAACCCGTAACCGCACGCCAGCACCACCAGGAGTAGCACGACGAGCTTGTTGTCCAGACAGAACAGGATCACCCGCTCGATCCAGGTGTGCGCGATGAGTTTCTGGTCGGCCACGGCCTAGCCCTCCCCGTGGACGTGGCCGGCGTGCGGGTCGCCGGTTCCCGGCTGGGCGAGCAACTCGGTCTGCGAACCACAGCGCAACATCGACGAGCCGTAGTAGGGATTCGCCGTGGTCTCATCGAGCTGGATCCAATCGGCGCCGGCGCCGCCCATCGCCATGGGACAGTGGAACAGACGGACGGTATCGTCGGCAGCGTGGCCGAAACGAGTCAGTGCGGTCCAGAGGTTGTCCGATAGCGGTTGCAGCGCCAGGCGACGCGGCGCGATGGCGTCGGCGCGTTGAACCTGGGCGGCAGCGCGGACGAGGTGGTCGTAAATTTCTCGCCAGACCTCCTGGCTCCCGTCGGGCAGGTGCTCCTCAGCGCACGAAACGCTGGCCACTGCCGCGACCACGCCATCGGCTGCGGCCAAGGCCGCGGTATCGTCGTCGCCGGCCAGCGCTGTCTGTAACGGCAGATAGGCTGCCAGGATATCGTCCAACCGATCGACGAAACAGGTCGGCGCTTCGAGCGGTCCCGAACCGACCGTCATGGCGTCGGTATGATGTTCAGTGTCGACGGCACCGGGCTCGGCGTCACCGACCGACCGACCAGAACCGCCACCGCCTTCGTTGCCGTGCTGGTGCTGCGGCGCCGGTCCGCCGCCAGCGGGATTCATCATGCTCGGCCGGGCCTGGATCTGCAGCGCGCTGTCGATCTTGAAATTGCCGTTGGTGACGACCTGTTCGCCCTCGACCAGTCCAGAAACGACCAAATAGTAGTGGCCGGCGCGCGGCCCGAGAATCACCTCGCGACCGGAGAAGGTCGGCTCAGCGCGTCCGCGCAACCGGACGTAGACCACCGAACGGGCACCGGTCCACAACGGCGCCGACGCCGGCACCACCAGAGGCGGCTGCGCGTCTTCTAAGCCGCGGACAGCGTCCGGGCCGCCGTGGCTCGCGACGGTCCGCTTGTCCACCGGGTCACCGGCGGTATCGAGGGTCACCTCGGCCGCCGCGTGGACCAGCATGCCTGGTTTGAGGGCACCGTTCTCGTTGTCGACCGCGATGCGTACCTCGACGGTGCGGGTTCGGTCGTCGAGTATCTGATCGATGAAGATGATCTCGCCTGCGAATTCGCGGCCGGGTAGAGCCGGCGCCGTGAACGCGACCCGCTGCCGTTGACGCAACCAGACCAGGTCCGATTCGTACGCCGCCAGCGTCACCCAGACCTGCGACAGGTCGGCGATGGCGTACAGCGGCGAGCCGACTTTCACGTAGCGACCTTCGACCGCATCCTTGCGCACGACCACACCGCCCAACGGCGCACGAATGGTGAGCTGGTCCGAAACGGTATCGGACTTTTCCAGCGCGGCGATCTGGTCGTCGTCCAGTCCCCACAGCCGCAACCGATCCCGTACCGAGGCCAACGTCGCCTCGGCGCTACGCCGTAAGGACGGATCACCGCCGCTCGCGGCCTGTACCCCCCGTAGCGCCGTCTTCAACTCGGCCTGTGCCGCATAGAGTTCGGGGCTATAGATCGCGGCCAGTTTCTCCCCGCGCCGGACTGTGCGTCCGGTGAAATCGACGTACAGCTTTTCGAGGCGTCCGGGTACCCGCGCCGTGATGCTACGCGTACGGGTCTCGTCGTAAGCAACCTTGCCGACGAGCCGCACCTGTTTGGTCACGAACATCCTCTGCACCGATTCGGTGCGGATCTCCGCGAGAGCCGCGGCTGCTTCGGACATGACCAGATCGCTCGGACCAAGGCCCTCGCCCTGCTCCTGGGCCACCGGGATGAGATCCATGAAACAAATGGGACACTGACCGGGCTCCGGCAACTGGATGTTCGGATGCATGGAGCAGGTCCAGGTGGTCGGTCCACTGTCGGCAGCCACCTGGTCGTGGCCGTTGGCGGCAGTGTCAATGGGACCGCCACCACGCAGCGCCCAGCCGAGGAAAAACACCGCCGACAACGTCACCACAAACGCAATGCGCCGGCTGGTCGAACTATCAATGATTTTCGGTCGCATCATCGTGCTCCTCGTTCGTCAGACGTGGCCGCGAGCATCGGCGCCGGCCCGGCGATCAGTTGTTCGATACGCGCCAGGCTGATCAGGCGATCAGCCCGCGCACGCGCTTCGGTCAGTTCGAAAGCGAGCAGGGTCTGCTGGGCTTCGACGATGTCGAGGAAGTCAGCCTCGCCGGTCTCGTAAGCGGCGGTTACGGCGTCGAGTGCTTGCTGACCCTTGAGCAGCAAGCTCCCACCGTAGAGATCCACCGTGCGCACGGCCTCGCGGTGTTCGAAGCGGACCCGTTCGAGTCTCGCTTGCAGGCCGACGGTAACGTCGCGGCGCGCCGCCTCGAGCGCCCGTTGCCGACCCGCCGCCTCCCGTTCGGCCGCGGCGTATTTGCCCCACCAGAGCGGTACATTGATGGCCAGACGGGCGATCACCGGATCCTTACCGCTATCGGGTGTCGCCGGTATGGCCGACTCGCCGGTCATGATGTAGTCGATGCCGAGGGTCACGTCGGGATACTTCTGCCGACCCGCGAGGGAGACCGCGTAGCCCGTGCTCTGCTCTTCGTGGGTCAGTGCAACGAGTTGTGGCTGCCGCTGGAGCAGCGCAGCGACCAGAGAGTCTTCAGCCACCGCGTGGGCGGTCGCGGGCAGGGTCGCCGGCCAGGTGATCGGCGCGGTCGCCGGCCGTCCCAGCGCAGCGTTCAGCTCGGCGGCCGCCGGCCGGCGCGCATCGGTCAGCTCTGCCAGCCGATCGGTCAGTTGCGAATACTCGACCTGGGCCTTGAGCATATCGGCGAACCGGCCCGCACCGGCTGCATATCGCGCCCGCGCGACGACTTCCCACTGACCGACCAGCGCCAGATGCCGATCGGTGATGCGCACCGCCTCACCCAGATACGCCAGGTCATAGTATGCGCGACGGACGCGAAAGAGCACGTCGAGTACAACGCCGACCAGACGTGCCTCGGTCGCCGCCGCCTGTTCGTCGGCGATCTTACCGCGGAGCGACTGCTTGCCGAACCACGGCAGTGTCTGGCTGAGCGAGAAGATCCGCTGCTGGGGCCCGGTTCGCGTCTGCACCGGTACGAGCATTTCGCCCCAGCTGAAGCGGGGATCGGGCAGCGCGCTGGCCTGCATACCGACCTCACCATCGGCCTGCCAGTTGGCCAAAGCGGCTGCGACCGCCGGGCTGTGGGCCAGAGCGTAGCCGAGATAGTCCGCCAGCGCCGGGGCACCCGGCAGCAAGCTGCGCGCTTCCCAACCGAAGCGGTGCAGCAGATCGGCGGTCAGCTCCGAGGCGGTCAGGTACGCAGTGATCGACGTCGAGTCCGGTCCGGCGGTGGCAGTCGCGGTGGCGGTGGCGGTGGCAGTCGCGGTGGCGGTGGCAGTGGCAGTCGCGGTGGCAGTGGTAGTCGCGGTGGCACCGCCCGCGACAGTTTCGCCGGCGGAGACGCCGCTAGCGGCCGTGATGCCGAAGACAGCTAGCGCACCGACGGTCATTGCAACGACCGCGCACTTACCGGTTACCACGGTTGCGGCCCTCCTTGTCGGCCGGCGTCCGCAGATGTCCGCGCACGGCCTGGACGACCAGCGCGATCAGTACGACGACAGCGAGAATATTGACGACGATAACCATGTTCCTCTCCTAAGCCCCGCACACGGGGTGAAATGACTTGATGAACTTCCAAGGCAGGACTCATGCCAAAATATATCA
>JAUVBS010000442.1 GCA_030591105.1 bacterium
ACCGATTCGGTTAGCGACCTGCGGATTAGAAATCTATAAAAGCCCTTTATCGGGGTTTGGTGAGCTTGTGGAGTGCCGGCGGCAACGACTGTGCGCGATGTAGCCGATATATCGGAGAGCTGCACACAAGGACAACGCCCAGCCTCCTGCGAAGCCGCGTCCATCAAACGATGTCCACCAGTTCAATGGCAAAAGTCAGGTCGCGTCCGGCCAGCGGATGATTCATGTCGACCATGACGTCGTCACCAGTTACCCGGGTCACCTCGACAATCGCCTTGGTCCCATCCCCTTGGTCGATGCGCAACCGTTGGCCCACTTTGATTTTCTGGTCGGGGGTAAACAGCTCGCGCCTCAAGACCCGCAGAAACGTGCGTTGCCGGCCGCCGAAAGCCTGACGGGCGGGAATGTCGATACTCTTGCGCTCGCCGGGCTCCATACCGATGAGCGCCTGTTCGAACGGTTGTAGGGTCTCGCCCACACCGATGACCAGTTCGAGCGGTCCGCGCTCCTCGGTGGTGTCGAAAACGGTGCCGTCGGCAAGGGTGCCGGTGTAGTGCACACGGACGCGGTCGCCGTCACTCGCTGGTGGCATGATGATTTCTCCGTGGGTCGGTCAGAGCTGTCGGTACCGATGGTACCGCGATGAACCCGGCAGCAGCGATCCAGCCTAGACGACGTCGGTGGACGCCAGCAGCAGCTTCTGCAGATCGCCGGCTAGCGCCGTGCGAAACTCATCGACAATCTGGTCTGTGATGGACAGATCGGCAAGCTCGCGGGGAAAATCGAGTCCTACGTCGCAACCCATACGGTCGACGTATTCGAGGTAATGAGCGATCAGATCGCCCGCTGCAACCGCTTCGACGAGATGATTGTGGTACAACGCCGCGGCCGGATCGTGATGAAAGCGCAGCGGCACCGACAGGTCGGTCGGGAAACCCCAATGCTCGGCCAAGGCTGCCCCCGCTTCGCAGTGGTCGAAGCCGAGCATCTCGATTTCCGCGGCGCGACTGCCCTGACGGTGTCCAGAACAGTTGAGACGGCGGCCATGACGTACGCAAGCGGTGTCGATCAACAGCTTGCCCACGTCGTGCACCAGTCCCGCCGTGAACGCCTGGCTACGGTACTCGGCCGCCCCCGGCGCTGCCGTTACCCGCACCTGGGCGACCCGAGCGCTGGCGGCGGCGGTGATCAACGAGTGCCGCCAGAAATCATCCTTGGCTATGCCGTAGCCATCGAGGTCGCGCCGCAGGATCGGCGTCATGCCGGTGGCGAAAGTCAGCATCGTGATGGCCTTGTTACCGAGCAGGACCAGTGCCTGGCGAACCGTGGCGATCTTGCGCCGCATGCCGTAGTACGCCGAGTTAGCGAGTTTCAGCAAGTTGGCGGTCATGGCCGGATCGCGTTCGAGGATGACCAGGACCTCGTCCACACCGACGGTCGGTTCCTGGAGCACTTCGAGCAGCCTGACCACCGTAGCTGGTAACGTGGCCAGCTCACTGGTGGTCTCGATCAGTTCGGAAGCGGTGGTGCGCAAAGCCGTTCTCCATTGGTGACCGACTACCGAATCGGCGCCGCGGTCTGTTCAGTCGCTGGTGTGCCACCGACGGCGGGCACGAATTCGGCCGATTGGTATACGCTTCGGCTGTATTGACCAGAAACTTGACTGCTGATCACAATGCGACGGGCAGGTTGACGCCGGACCGGGACTCTCGCTAGACTCAGTTCACACCGTCGCTGCCTGCGCCCCGGACAGGAGGCCTGCCATGCCGAGAGTGCTGTCGACTGCCATGATCGCCGCAACCTGCTTGCTAGCGTCCGTCGTTGTCAAGGCCGAGCTGATCACCTACGACGAGGATTTCACGTCGTGGCAGTACCGCGACGCGGCGCTGAGCAGCGCGTGGTGGGATACGCTCGCCGGCGAGATCAAACTCTATCCGTTCGCCATGGACGAGCGCAGCACGCTGGCGACCGCCGGGGTGGCCTACGATGCAGCGATCGGTGGCACGCTCGTTCTGGTCGCCGACGCTGAAGGTGGGCTCGTCGCGGTCGACGTGGCCGATCCGGACACACCGTTAGAAACCGATGTCCTGGAGACCGGCGGCAGCGCCCGCGGTATCGTACTGGTCAATACTACGGGATACGTCGCCAACGGCGCCGCGGGCATGGCGGTCGTCGACGCGACCGATGCGACCGACTTGACCATCCTCGGCGCGCTGGATCTGCCCGGTTTCGCCCACGGCATTGCCACGGCCGGCTTCTTCGCCTACGTCGCGCAATCGAATCACGGTCTGGCGGTCGTACGCATACTCGACCCCTCCGATCCGATCGAAGTCGCCGTCGTCGCCACCGGCGACTGGGCTCAGGATGTGGTCGTGGCCGGTAGTTACGCCTACGTCGCCGACGCCAATGCCGGCTTGACCGTCGTCGACG
>JAUVBS010000305.1 GCA_030591105.1 bacterium
AACAGAAAATCGCCGAGATCGCACCGGGGCTACCGCGCAAGCAACTCCCGGACGGCCGCGCTAGCCAGGTCACCATCGTGCCGTTCTACGACCGCAGCGGCCTGATCGGCGAGACGCTCGGCACTCTGAGTACCGCGTTGCTGCTCGAGATCCTGATCACCGTGATCGTCGTGATCCTGATGGTGGGCCACCTACGCAGTGGCCTGATCGTCGCTGGACTGCTGCCGCTGGCCGTGTTGCTCTGCTTCATCGGCATGAAGTTCTTCGACGTCGAGGCGAACATCGTCGCGCTGTCGGGTATTGCCATCGCCATCGGTACGATGGTCGACATGGGGGTGATCCTGACCGAGAACATTCTACGCCGCATAGCGCAGACCGACCGCGAGGCCGCCGCGAGTGGTCAGCCAGTGCCATCACGGCGCGAAGTGATCTTCCACGCAGCGTCCGAGGTTGGCGGTGCGGTGGTGACCGCCGTGGCGACGACCATCATCAGTTTCTTGCCGGTGTTTACCTTGGTGGCCGCCGAAGGCAAGCTGTTCCGGCCGCTGGCGTGGACGAAGAGTTTCGCGCTGCTGGCCGCACTACTGATCGCATTGCTGGTGATCCCTCCGGTGGCGCACCTGCTGCTGCGGCGCCGAGCCCCCCGGCGTCCGCTGATACGTTTGCCGCGGCACTTGTCGATCAGTACCCTGCCCATCAGTACCCTGGAGATCAGTACCGTGACGAACGTGTTGCTGGCGCTGGCGCTCGGCCTGCTGCTCGCCTGGCACTGGCTGCCGCTGGGTCCGCAGAAAGGTCTGCTGCTGAATTTCCTGTTCGTGGTGTTGTGCGTCGGTGGCGTGGTGGGCGGATTCTGGTTGTTCCGACACTACTACCAGCGGCTCCTTGGCTGGGCGCTAGAGCACAAATTGCTGCTGTTGACCGCACCGACGCTGATGGTCGTCCTCGGCTTGACCATCTGGCTCGGGTTCGACCGGACATTCGCGTTCTTGCCGGGGGCCGGTGCCGGCGGCGCCGACGGGTCGTTCTGGAGCCGACTGTGGACCGCGCCGCGGCACACCTTCGGGGGCCTGGGCAAGGAGTTCATGCCGCCGCTGGATGAGGGGTCGTTCCTCTACATGCCGACCACCATGCCGCACGCTTCGATCGGCGAGGCGCAGGACGTGCTGCGCAAGCTGGACCTGGCCATCGGTACGATACCGGAGGTCTATCAAGTGGTCGGCAAGCTCGGCCGCGTCGAATCGGCCCTCGATCCGGCGCCGATCTCGATGATCGAGACGGTGATCAATTACCTACCCGAGTACAAGCTGGACGAACACGGTAAGCGGCGGCGGTTCGCGTACGACCGCACGCACCAGCAGTTCGTGCGCGATCAGTATGGAGATCTGGTCCCCGACGCGCGCGGCCGCTACTTCCGGCAGTGGCGGCCGGAGATCCGTAGCGCCGACGACATCTGGCAAGAGATCGTCCGCGTGGCGCAACTGCCGGGTACCACCAGTGCGCCCAAGCTCCAACCGATCTCGACGCGTCTGGTGATGCTACAAAGCGGTATGCGTGCGCCCATGGGCGTGAAGGTGCGCGGGCATACCCTGGAGGATATCGAAGCCGCGGCGCTGGCCATCGAGGCACAGCTCAAGCAGGTGCCGTCGGTCGAGCCGGCCACGGTACTGGCCGACCGCCTCGTCGGTAAGCCGTACGTGGAGATCGTCATCGACCGAGCGGCCATCGCCCGCCACGGCCTGACCATCGCTGCGGTGCAAGAGGTGATCCAGGTCGCGGTCGGTGGCAAGACCGTCACCACCACGGTGGAAGGACGCGAGCGCTACGGCGTGCGTGTGCGCTATGCCCGCGAGCGGCGTGACAGCCTCGAGGAACTCGCCCGGATCCTGGTGCCGGCGTCCGGCGGTGGGCAAATCCCGTTGGTCGAGCTGGCGGAGATCCGTTACGTCCGCGGACCACAGGCGATCAAGAGCGAGAACACGTTCCTGGTCGGCTACGTGATCTTCGACAAGAAACCCGGTTTCGCCGAGACCGACGTGGTGGAGCAGAGCCGCGCCTGGCTCGCGGAAAAACGCGCCAGCGGCGAACTGCAGCTATCGCCCGGAGTGAGCTACACCTTCGCCGGCAGCTTCGAGAATCAGGTCCGGGCGGAGAAGACGCTGCGTCTGGTGCTGCCGTTGGCGCTGGTCTTGATCTTCCTGGTGCTCTATTTGCAGTTCGGCTCGGTTCTGACCACGGCCATGGTCTTCGGCGGGATCTTCGTCGCCTGGGCCGGTGGGTTCTTGATGATCTGGCTCTATGCGCAGCCGTGGTTTCTGGATCTATCGCTCTTCGGTACGAACCTGCGCGACTTGTTTCAAATCCACCCGATCAATCTGAGCATCGCGGTCTGGGTCGGGTTCATCGCGCTGTTCGGGATCGCCTCGGACGACGGTGTGGTGATGGCGACCTACCTCGATCAGAGTTTTGCCCGACGTACACCCCGCACCCGCGCCGAAGTACGCGCGGCGGTGATCGCGGCTGCGGACCGCAGGATACGGCCCGCACTGATGACCTCGGCGACGACGATCCTCGCCCTCTTGCCGGTCTTGACCCTGACCGGCCGCGGCGCCGACATCATGATTCCCATGGCGATCCCGTCGTTCGGCGGGATGGTCGTGGCGCTGCTGACGCTATTCATCGTGCCGACGCTGTACTGCGCCCGGGAGGAATGGCGGCTGGCGCGTCGTTAAAGAGGTACACAAAGCGCATTCCCCGCGTCGGGGATCTATGGTATAATTAACCAAGACAACGCATTAATCACGAAGCAGCAGCCCCAATTCGACAAATTTTGGGATGTATGTTGTTGTGTCGCACGGTTTTGCGAAGCCGTGGGCTGGTCACCCTTGACAGTGGAAAGGATTCGCTCATGAACAAGGCCAAAATAGCGCTCTTTACGGTCGTTGCCTTCTTGCTCGCTGGCAGCGCCTGGGCCGGGGTCATTGCACCCGGATTGGAGGCCCAGATGCAGTCGCTGAGCGGTGATGACGAGATCAAGGTTCTCGTCGTCCTGCGCGACCAGGCCGACATCGAGACCTTGAACTGGCAGTTGCACGATAGCCGGGCCACCCGCTCGGAGCGGCACCAAGCCGTGCTCGGAGCGCTACAGGACGCTGCTTATCGCTCCCAAGAAGCGCTCACCGATGAGCTGATAGCCCGCCAGAGCAGTGGCGAGATCCGCGGCTACACTGGCCACTGGCTGATCAACGCGGTCGTGGTCGTCGGTACAGTCGACGCCATCCGCGAAATCGCTCTACGCGACGACGTCGAGGTGATCGAGCGAGATCTGCAGGTCGAACTGATCCAGCCGATCCCCAACGAGAAAGTCATACCTGCGGGCGGCGAACGCGGCATCGGCACGACGCCGGGTGTCGAGGCAATTCAGGCCCGCCGTGTCTGGGATGAGCTGGGTATCAACGGCACCGGTGTCGTGGTCGGTATCATGGACACCGGTGTGGACGGGAACCACCCGGCGCTGGCTACTCGCTGGCGCGGCCTGATCGCCGATCCGAGTGCTTGCTGGCTTGATAATTCCGGCCAGGGATCCCCCGACTTCCCGATCGACAATAACAGCCACGGCACCCACGTCATGGGTACCATTACCGGTCTGGCGCCGGATGACACCATC
>JAUVBS010000409.1 GCA_030591105.1 bacterium
CGGAGCGATAGAAGGCGGTCTTCTCGGCCTCGACGACGGCGTAGACCACGCTGGGATCGGCTGGAGAGATCGTTAGCGCGATGCGGCCCAACTCGCCGACCGGCAGCCCCTTGGTCAACTTGCGCCACGTACTGCCGCCATCACTGCTCTTGTACAATCCGCTGCCAGGTCCGCCGGAGGTAAAGAAATCCGGACTGCGCCGGAATTGCCACATGGCGGCGTATATGATGTTCGGCTGCTGCGGGTCGATGGCCAGGTCACTGCAACCCGTATTCTCATCGACGTAGAGAAGCTTCTGCCAGGTCTTACCGCTGTCCTCTGTGCGGTACAGGCCGCGCTCTTCGTTGGCATCCCACAAGTGGCCCAGGGCGGCCACGTAGACCACAGCGGAGTTGGTCGGGTGGACGACGATCTTGCCGATCCGTTCGGTCTGCTCGAGGCCCACGCGTTGCCACTTCTGACCGGCATCGGTGGTGCGGTACAGACCGTCGCCCACCGAGACACTGTTGCGGACCCACGGCTCACCGGTACCGACCCAGACGGTGTCGGGATGTGCCTGATCGACGGCGATCGCGCCGATGCACTGGTTGTGATCGTCGAAGATCGCCTTGAAGGTCACCCCGCCGTTCTTGCTCTGCCAGACGCCGCCGCTGGCAGCGCCGGCGTAGATGATGCGGGGGTCGGCGTCGACGACATCGAGAGCGGCGATACGGCCGCTCATGACGGCCGGACCGATGCTCCGAGCACGCAGTGCGCCGAAAACGTGGGGACCGATCTCGACGCCCGTATCTGCCGGTTCGGCCGCGACAGCTAACGAGGCAGCCGACGGAGCCAGCAATGCTCCGGCGATCAGAACGAGTCCGATGACGTAACTAGCGCTTTTCATGGGCACACTCCCCCGTTGGCCGGTAGACCCAAAATGATCACGGACGCGAACCGTCGCGTCGGATCTTCCGTGCTACTCGCCCGTCTCGATCTTCTCTTTCACCGGCATCACGAAGACGGAGTCGTCAACCGCGACGCCTTGCTCTACCGTCTCGATCATGATCTGATTCATGGTGACGTCACCGCGACGAGTATCGATGGCGAACGGCATGACGATGCCGTTGATCTCCTTGAAATCGCTCAGATAGGTGTCGATCTCGATCTCGTTGTCGTCGACGGTGATCTTCGAGGTCTGCTTGATGGTCAGGAAGTACTCCTGGTCGAGAAAATAGTCCATGACGATGTCGTTGTGGGTGTCGAGGCGGAACTGGTAGACCGCAGTGCCCTCGACCTCGTCCTCGCCGATGTACTCGACGCTGTACCCTTTCTCGGCGTAGTTGATATGGGGACCGTCCATGTCGGCCTGCAGCTTGAAGCTCTTCAGTTCGATCTCGCCCATGGGCTGGGGATCCTGCGATCCGGTCATCGGATTGATGGACCAACCGGTCTCGCCGTCGAAGACCTGGATCAAGCTCATGCCCTGGATGTCGGCCACGAGCCGTAGCTTGTTCGGACGCTTTTGCGTGACGGTGAACGGGAACTCCATGCCTTGGGTGAGGAACTTGCCGGTCGCCTGGATCGTCTCGATCGACTGGATCTTCTCGAGACCACCGGTCGCTTCGATGTTCTTGGCAATCAGCTCGTCGGCATCCATGGCACCGGCGGTGGCGGTGATGCCGGCCGTGAGCAGCACGACGGCAAAGGCAAACGATCTCTTCACGGTCACGTCCTCCTGAAGGGTGTCCTGACTATTGACGGGGGGTATCGGTAACATGTGCCAGATTGCCGGCGATTTCAAGCCGAATAAGCGAGCTACCATCACAAGGTCTCGACCATCTCGCTCTTGATTTCCAGCCCTGCCACCGGTAGAATACCGCCGTTCGCGGGGAAAACGGCTGCGTAACCCACCTGATTTGCCTTCATCCGGATTTGCGTCCGTCGGGCTGCGAATGCAGCGAGCGCGGTTACTGTGACTAGCGACGGACTTATTCTGGGGAGACGAGCAGATGAACAGCATAATCGATCTGGTCATGAGGCAGGTTTCTCGCACGACCACGGGGGAAATCGCGAAGTTACTCGGCCTCGCCGAACAGAAGACCGGCCCGGCGCTCCAGAGCGGCCTCGCTACGGTTCTGGGCACCATGGCGGTTGGTGTGTCGAAACCAGATGCTGCGGCGAACCTGCTGAAGCACCTGACCGCCGGTGGCTTCGACGCGGACATGTTCAGAGACCTGGAAAAACTGTTCACCGATGGCCAGGCCACCGACGACTTCATGAAGGCGGGTGGCAATCTCATTGGCTCGCTCTTCGGCAGCAAACTCACAGCGGTAACCGACAAACTCGGTCCGTCCGTCGGCCTCGGCCAGGAAGGTGCACACAGCCTGTTGTCTCTCGTGACCCCACTGGTACTGAGCAGTCTCGGCGGTCTCGTCAGGAAGGACGGACTCAACGCATCGGGTGTGACCGATCTCCTGAGGGGCCAGATATCGTTTGCCGGTAAGTTCCTACCAGACGGCATGGCGGATCTGATCGGACTGACCGACCTCGGCAAGGTCGATGATGACCGTGAGGTCGATGAAGACCGTGACGTCGATGATGACCGCAAGGTTGCTGATGACCGTAAGGTCGCTGATGTCGCTGTCGTTGGTGAGGAGAGTGCCGAAGCCGTGGCGGCGGCGGGAAAGGGTTCCCAGAGGATTCGCAAGCTCTTGC
>JAUVBS010000252.1 GCA_030591105.1 bacterium
CAAGCATGCCAGAAATTGCAGGTGTGGGTTCTCCGGTGTGAACCAGTACGAAACCGGGGTAGACCGAGAAGACGATGTTGTGGGAACCGTCGCTCGAGGTGAGATGGCCGTAATCACCGCTGATCATCTGGACGAAGTCCCAATTACGGTTCTTGGCGGGACCAGTGCTAACTTGATACCCCTGGTCCTGCGAGCCGGCGGCGACCAGGTTGGGATCGTTCACGCTGGTCAGGGTGCTGTAGTACTGGCTCACTCCCAAGCCGAAAAGGGAAATGTTGTTCACGCTGGACAAGCTGTTGTTACTGCGATAGAGACCGCCGTCGGTGGCGGCATAGAACACTTCTCTCGATCCGATCCAAAGGCAGTCCAGGCCGGGAAAGTCGGCGTGCAGCATGTGCTCCGGGTCGTCGTAATATTCCCACCAGCGGTTTACCCGTAAAAAGCTGGCGCCGCCGTCGGTCGAACGCCACAGCTCCACACCGGCGAAGGCCACCAGGTCGGCATCGACGATGGATGCGCAAAGAGTTTCCCAGAAATCGTCGATGTCGTAACGGAAACTCCAACTCAGGCCTCCGTCCACCGAACGATACAGCTGCCACTGGCCGCCGATCTTGGCCGCCGCATAGAAGGTGGGTGCGCCAGCCTCGCTGGCCGACAGCACCACACGACTGATTGATACGGGTAACGAGCCCAACGTCGTCCAGTTCTCGCCCTGATCAACGCTGACCTGCAACGTGTTGTACCTGAGTACGTAGACATCACCGCCGACGACGCGGTCGAGCCAGAAATCACCGACATCGCTGCCCAACTGTAGCACGAGCACATAGCTACGGCCGGCGTCGTCGGAACGGTACAGGACTTTCCCGTCGATATTGACCCTGACCATCAGATAAACTCGGTCGGGATCGGCAGGGTCGCGCATCACCCGTTTACTTGCCTGGATTTCACCGATAATGCCGCTCGGGACGTGCCAGGTGGCGCCACCGTCCTCCGAGTAACGGACTTGACCGTTATCGGTTATGGAAGTGATGACCTCCGGTGATATTCCCGCCACGGCCAAACCGTGGGAACCGCCAAAGAGATTGTCTGAGATGGGGCGCCAACCCTCGCCATCCAGCGACCCTTTCCAGACGCCACCTCGGGATGAGCCGCCGTAGAGGCTGTCCCCCGCCACGGGAACTGCTGCTACGTGCATGCGGCCGGCCTGATTTCGGCTCCCCAGCTCGGTCCAGCGGCTGTCGGTGCGCACAACCTGATTGCGCCTTTCCTGGCGTGTCAGACCGTTGGTCCGTTCGATGGCAAGCCAATCGGTGCCGGGGGCGGTACGGTGCATTTCCTGTATCCACTGTCGCCGTCCGGCGGCGTTGCGCCGCTCGGCGTCGGCGTCTAGGCGGTGGATGGTAGGCAGGGGCATATCTTGGCCCGCGCCGGGCGCCGAGCGAGATTCCGGGTGGCGGAGCAACCGTTCACCAAGCGGCCGGGAGACAGCAATTGCGACGAGTACGGACAGGCAAAGCAGCAACATTCGGCTAGATCTCATGAAGGCTCTCTCCGGCGGAGTTCCGAGTGATTACAGGCTCCGAAAACCAGCATTGAGTATAACGGAATCAGCGAGGCATTTCAGCATACCTCTACCGGTTTAATTCCGAAGGTCCAACTGCGGCGGGTCAAGCGCTTGTCTGGATACGCGTTATCGGACCCGCGGGGTCAATGTACCGCACCGGGGAGCAGTCAGCGCCCAGGCTGGCAGTGCGGGCAGTAGTGGCTCGAGCGGCCAGCGATACGCAGCCGCGCGATCGGCGTGCCGCACAGGTAACAGGGCTCGGCGGTGCGGCCGTAGACCCGCAGTTTGCGCCGGAAGTTACCGGGCTGTCCGTGGAAATTGGTGAAGTTCAAGAAGGTCGTCCCGCCGTGACGGATCGCCAGGCGCAGGACGGCCTTTGCGCTGCGTAGGATTTCGTGCAGCTCCGTGCGTGTCAGCGCAACCGGCGTGGTCAGGGGGTGGATACGCGCACGAAAGAGCGCTTCGTCGACGTAGATGTTGCCCAATCCCGCCGCAATTCCCTGATCGAGCAGCAGTGCCTTGATCGGCGCGCGCCGATGTGCGATGGACCGGTGCCAGGTACCGAAGCGCACGGCGAGCATGTCGGGCCCGACGTGATCGATGGCGCTTGGTTGCCGTGGATCATCGACCAGCGTGAAGCGTCCGAACTTGCGGATGTCGCGGTAGTGCACCGCCAACCCGTCGAAATCGAAAATGGCGTGGACGTGCTTGTCTGGCCGGTACCCGGCCAGGACGAACACTTGGCCGGTCATGCGCAGATGCAGCATGAGATGGGTCTCGGTCGAGTCGGTTGTGCTCGGGTCGGCGGCGAAGGTCAGGATCAGGTACTTACCGTGGCGGTGGACTTCACGTAGCGTTTTGCCCAGGATCGCCGCGCGGACCGCGCGGGCCGACGGTGCGAAGACACCGCCGAACCGCACACGTAGACCGGTTACCGGCCGACCCAGTAGATTCAGGCGTAGCGCAGCAGCAACGTTTTCGACTTCCGGCAATTCGGGCACGGTCTATAGTTCCTGTCAATGAGCGACGCCAGAAATCGGCCTGGCGGCGAGATCTCTACTTCATCCTTCGCGTATCACGGATCCGCTCGTAGGCGCCGTTGACCGCGCGCATTTTCTCGCGGGCGTACGATTCGAATTCCTCGCTCAGGCCCTTGGCTGCGAGGGTGTCCGGGTGGTACTCCTTGGCCAAACGGCGGTAGGCGGTCTTGACCTCGCGGTCGGTGGCGGTGCGTTCGAGACCGAGGGTCTGATAGGCGTTCTCGATGCTGTCGTGACCGAAGAGCGCCAAGCATTCCTGGTAACCGCGGTCGCCGATGCCGAGGTCGCGGGCGATCTGACGGATGAGCGTCTCCTCCGCCGCGCCGAGGACGCCGTCGGCGTAGGCGAGCTTCAGCAGCAGGCAGACCAGGTCGCGCAAGCGGTCGGTCTGGTAGCCGAGAATACCGCGGATTTGCCGGGCGAATTCGCCCGCCGGCACCGACGAGTCGCGCGCCTGATTGAAAATACGCGCGGCGATGCGGCGGTCGGCGGCGGACATGCCGAGATTGCTGTGCAAGAAGTCGTCGAAAAAGCGGATTTCCTCGGGGCTGACCCGGCCATCGGCCTTGGCCACCTTCGCTGCGAGCGAGATCATCGCCACCATGAACGCCGACTGGGCTTGACTCTGCGTGTAGCTGGGGTTGCTGCGCCAGGTGTCGTCGTAGCCGACTCGGTCGTAGCCCGCTCGGCCGTATCCCGTCCCGCTGCGGCCGTATCCCGCGCCGGCGCGCCGGCCGCGACCCGTAGCGCGCCTCGCACCCGCTGCGCCACCCGCCGCACGACCGGCCCCTCCCGGTGCGTCGCCGCTCGAGTGCGCGCCCCATTGGGAGCCGAAGGCACCGCCGATCACGGCGCCCAAAGGGCCGCCGAACATGAAGCCGATACTGCCGCCCACCAGAGTGCCCAATAAACCCATGCGATCTCTCCGCAGTTAACCGAAACTCCAGCCCAGAGACGTGACGATGCTGTAATCGTTCGTGGCGGCACCCTCTGTCGCCGGCTTCGAGTCGCGGCTCTCGTTGAAGGTCAGGTTCCAGAAGAAATCCTTGAACAGTTCGCGCCGCAAGCTGATACCGAAATCGCTGCGGATACGCCCTGAGGTGGTCAGACTGGGATAGACGTCCAAACTCACGGTCAGATCGGTTTTGGGGGTGTTGTAAAAGAAGAGTTCATAGTTCACCGAGAACGCAGCCTCGAGGTTGTTGGTCTCGGTACCATCGCTCGCCCACTCCCGGTTGAGCGAGAGACCAGCACCAAAGGCGAGCCTACTCGTGTTGGTCTGGACCAGGTGGTACCTCATGGCAGGGATCAACGATATCCGAAGATCGAGCCCTAGCTCGTCGTTGCGCTGGGCGACGCCGGTCGTATTGATGACCCACTTGTGTTCCAGCTGACGACTGTGGCTCAAGTCGATATCGTAGCGTCGCGTGATCTGATCATCTTCCTTCGAAGTGATGATCGAGTTGAGCCCGAGCTCGGTTTCCTGGGTCCGACCTCTGTATCTGACCTTGCCGTCGACAGTCAGCTGAGCCACCTGGCTCGCCTTGGTGAAGCTGAAAC
>JAUVBS010000447.1 GCA_030591105.1 bacterium
GCCACTAGCAACAGGCCCATCTCGCCGGGTCTTCCGAAGGCCCCCCGGGGGACCTTTTCCCCGTCCCCGCGCCGCCCCCGCGGTCCCTTTCGCGTTGCCGTCGGTGCTATACTGCGACGGCGGTAACGAGGCGACGGCGGTAACGAGGCAACGGCAGCGGCAAGGCGATGGCGATGGCGATGGCGAGACTACGGTGAACCGGTAGGCACGACGATCAACAGGGATCGAGTACCGTGAAGGACTGCGTGTGTGTGGAGCTGCTCCAGTGGGCTCTGCCGCGGCTGAGGATGCGGTGGCCGGGCTTCCGCAAGGTGCGGCGGCAGGTTTGCAAGCGGGTCGACCGCCGGATCGAAGAACTGCAGCTATCCTCGGTGGACGCGTACCGATCTTACCTCGAGGCGCATCCCGACGAATGGGACGTCCTGGACGGTATGTGTCGGATCACCATCTCCCGCTTCTACCGCGATAAAAAAATCTTTGCGGCGCTGGCGACGCGAATCTTGCCCGAATTGGCCCGATCGGTGCGGGCATCAGGACGGCGGTCACTCTCTTGCTGGTGCGCTGGTTGCGCCTCGGGAGAGGAACCGTACACACTGGCGATGATGTGGAGCCATTCACTCGGTCAGAGGTTCAGTGATCTGCGGCTGCGTATCGTGGCCACGGACGTCGACCCATTGCTGCTCGAGCGGGCGCGGCTCGCCGTCTATTCCCCCAGCGTACTGAAGGACCTGCCGGCCCACTGGCGGGAGCGGTCGTTCCGCGAAGGGCCGGAAGTAGATCGGTTCCATCTGCGCAGTGTACACCGACGCGATGTCGAGTTCAGACGGCACGACATCCGGTCGGCTCCGTTACAGGAGGAATTCGACCTGGTCCTTTGCCGTAATCTGGCTTTCACGTACTTCGTGGTGAGTTTACAGCGCGCGGTGCTCGCGTCGCTACGGAGTTGTCTGGTCCGGCGTGGAGTTCTCGTGGTCGGAGCGCACGAGACTCTTCCCGAAGATGCCGGCACCCGATGGACGCCGTGGCCGGGTGTGGCCTCGTGCTATCTGAATGTTCGATAGCGCACGAGATCTAGCCCGGTCTAATCATCCGCCAGGTAACCCAGAGCGCGCAGGCGCTCGGTGATCTCGGCCTCTTGATTCTCGTCGTAGGTAACGTCGACTTTTTGGTCTAGGAAGCGACGCCAGTCGCTATCGATTGTCACCTCTGTGTCGTCACTGAGGATCTCCTTGATGACCAGACCGTCGCAGATTTCCGGGACCGCGTATCCGTTGAGGTGCATCAAGGTTGGCAGGACGTCCCAGATGGAGAATCGGAGTTCCTCGGCGACGTTTCTGACGCCTCCGCCCCAGGCGGCGAAGATACCGTCGCCGCGGTGATCACCATCTCGCTCGAGATCGGGGGCGAAAACCTCGCAATCCGTATTCATGGTGTAGGCGGAATAGTGCCGGTCGTCGTGGAAACTGAAGACGATATCTCCGGCCAGTTCGGTTTGGTCACCCCAGTAGACGTCGGTGCTCTTTCTGGCTTCCTGAATCAACGGCCGGCCGGTATCGTCCTCGATTGCCAGCAGGGCAGCGATGATCTCGTCGACAAACGATGCGAACTTTTCGGGCGGCACCCGGCCGACGGTATCGCGGCCGGCGAGGTTCACCTTGATGGTAAAGGGTCCAGACATGAGCGCGTCTGATTCAGCCCAGTCGATGTGCGAGGCGACCATCTGGAGCTTCCGCGTCTGCGTGGCGGGGATCAACTTGCCCAGCTTGGCTCTGGTGATACCGAACTTGTTCAGCACCAATTTCACCATGTACAGCGGGCTACGGCTGTATTCGCGTCGTTTGAGCCACCCCTTGCGGCGCAACCACTCGTTGATCCGGAACAGACCGTACGATTTTACGAAGCCGTGGTCCGATACGACCATCAAGGTGTCTTCGGGGCCCAGCGCGTTGACGACATCACCGATATGCCCGTCCACTCGTCGGTAGTATTCCGCGACGGCTGGCTGCGGGGGACCACCGTCGGGCGGCATGATGTCGTCCCAGTACATGTGCTGCAAGCGATCGGTCCCGACGATGACACAGATGAATACCTGCCACGGTTCCTCAGCCATCAGCAGTTGGGCTGCTCGCATGCGGTTCTCGGTGATCGTGGTCATCGTCTGGATGAACTCCACTCCGGCGGCGCGCGACATCGAAGTCGTCTTCTCGTCGCCAGCATTCCGGCCCGCACTCACGAGCGGGTCGATGATATAATCGATTCCTTGTTGCGCGAATCTTGCCAGTAATCCCTCGGGATGTTCGAAGTTCCCCATGCTCCGTTGGGGCGTCATCATACCGGTGACCATCTTCCCGGCGATTGGCGTCGCCGGATAGGACATCGGTAGATTGAGGGAAATGAGTCC
>JAUVBS010000102.1 GCA_030591105.1 bacterium
GTGCGCAGTCCGCGGTCCAGACCGAGGACCATCGCTTCGGATCCCAGTAGGTTCTCACCCCAACCGACCTCCGCGAAGACCCGCGTCAACCACGGTGTATCGTACGAGCCGTACCAGGTGATCCAGCCGGCCAGAGCGTCGATCCGGTAGTAGCGGTCAGCCGGCCCGCCGAGGTTCCCCGCGGTGGTCAACCGCAGTAACTGATGGCCGCCGACCGTCCGGCTCCAGTCGGAGAACTCGGCCTCGAAATGCACACGCTCGCCGCTGCCGGCGGTCGAGCCCATCGCCGGACCCGCCGGTCCGATCGCCAATTTCGCCGCCCAGCCCAGCGGTACATCTTCGACCGGCCCGTACTGGAACAGGTAATTGGATTTGACATAATCACGTCCGGAACTCTCCAGCCAGAGATACGGCCAGACCGTAATACCCTCCTCACGGGCGATCGGTGTGCCCTCCTCGGTCAGGTAAGAGAGGTCGACCCAGCGTTCGTCGGACAGTTCGCGTACCGGTGGTACGAGATCGAATCTCCGGTCTTGCCACCGCAAGCCTGGCCCCGCGCGCACCAAGCGGCCGCGGGCCGCAGGGGAGATCCGAATACCGACGCTGAGTTCGACCACGTCGAGAGCTTGCGGGAACCGGGTGTACAAGCTTTCCCGTCGCGAGGGGTCATCACCGGCCGGGCCGGCGTTACTCAGGTAGTAGCGCGGGCTCGTCAAGGTACTGAACCAGGCGCCGTTGCCCCCCCAGCTCTGGTCGAGTGCGTAGAACGGTCGATCCAGCCGCACGCTCTTGACATAGCCGTCGCTACGGTTGGAGTAAATGACGCCCAGTTCCCAGCGCGAGCCGAACAGACGTCGGGAGTGGAAATCGAAGGTGGTGAAAGTGCCATTCTCGTCCTCACCGAGCCCCGCACCAAATGTCACGCCGTGCCCGAGAAAGTTCGTGTCCGAAAGGGTCAGGTACCAGCGCTTGCTCCGGTCCGAGGCGACGGTGTAGGAGAAATTCAATTTCAGCGACCAGGCGTCACGCGTATGCACGTACACGTTCACCCGGCCGTCTGCGGTGGTGTCGGCGGCGGTCACGCTGACGCCGCGCAGATAGCCAATCTGGCGGAGGTTGCGCTCGGTCTCGGCCAGCAACCCCGGGTCGTAACGATCGCCCTCGGCGAAGAGCAACTCCCTGCGGATCACGTAGTGCTGGGTGTCGATGTGCAGCGAGTTCGTCGTTCGGAACAGGAAGTGAAGCAGGCCAGTGCTGCTGTCGACCTCCGCAGTCGTAAAGATGTCGGCGGTGAGGATCTCGATCTCTCCGAAAGTCAATGATTGCGCCGGGTCGTCCGTCTGGCCAACAGCCACACCGACACCTGCGCCGACGGCGAGTATTGTCAGTAGGAGACTGACACCCAAGGCGAAGTGTCTGCCATGTTGGCAGCGCGCGTCTATCGGCACGGCCCTACCACGGGTGTCCTCCCTGGACTTCCGCAGTGCCCATGATTCACGCAAGATGATGGTTACAAACAAATTATGTAATTCCCTCTGCGCATTCATCAGTTGGGCACGGCCATTGATACTGGGTGAACGAAGCCAAAAATCTCAGAACCGACGCCGCAACGGCGAACAGTTCGCTGAAACGGCAAACAGTTCTTAGCACATGAAACCCGGGAGGGACAACGATGAACACCCTGATTCCAATGACTCGTTTCCTCGATGCTGCCTTTGTTTCGGCCATGGACTCGGCTGGCAACCGCTCCGACCGTTCCTCGAGCCAGGTTCCGCGGTCGGACATCCTCGAGGGCGATGCGGACTACAAGATCGTCATGGACATGCCCGGAGTACAGACCGAACACCTCGACATCAACCTCGAGGACAACACTCTGACGGTCAAGGCTGAGCGTGTGTTCGCCTCGCAAGAGGGATACCAGGCTCTGCGCAAGGAACTACCGAACAGAGTCTCTTTCCAGCGCTCCTTCAATCTGAGCAAGAACGTCGATATCGACAAGATCGCGGCCAAGCTCGACGGCGGTGTGTTGACCGTAACTCTACCGAAATCGGAGCAGAGCCTTCCCCGCCGGATCGACGTCGAGTAAACGACAGATCGAACGGTTGGCAACCAGGCGTGATTCGGGTGCGGGCCGGGATGGATCCCGGCCCGTCTGTTTGAGTTGTGCCGTCCCTATTGCCCACAATCACGATGGCACAACTAACAAGTTCAATAATGCCGGCCGTTGGGCGATAATGCCGGGATGAGATTGATCACTTTCACCCAAGATACCGCTCCCCGTCCTGGCCTCGCCTTGAGCGATGGCGTGGGCCTCGATCTCGCGGCTGCCGATCCTTCCCTGGCGGGTGGCTGGCCCGAACTGTTCTCCGATCTGGATCGCATACGCCGTTTGGCGCAACGCTACGTGGCCGAGGGTACGGAATTCGACGCCACCGGCGAGGCCGGATCGATCGCCCCGCCGCTGCTGCGTCTCTCGCAGGTTCGGTTACTGCCGCCGGTGCTTTCGCCTTCGAAGATCATCGCTGTCGGCTTGAATTATCGCGACCATGCCGCCGAGCAAAACAAACCGTTACCCGCCGCGCCGCTGCTCTTCAGCAAGGCACCCTCTTGCCTGCAGGCGCCGCACGGGCCGATCGAGATCCCGGCGGAGCTCGTTCGGGTCGATGCGGAAGCCGAGTTGGCGCTGGTGGTCGGCAAGCGGGGCCGCGCGATTCCCCAGGAACGCGCCGCGCAGCACATCGCCGGCTACATGTGCCTGAACGATATCTCGGATCGGGCTGCGCAGTACGCCGATCGGCAATTCTTCCGGGGCAAGAGCCTCGACACCGGTGGTCCGTGCGGCCCGTGGTTGGTCACACCGGACGAGTTGCCCGACCAGGCGCTCGGCTTGCGGATCACCTGCCACTGGAACGACGTTCTGATGCAGGACAGCTCGACCGAGCAGCTGATCTTCACGCCGCACTTCTTGATCAGCTACGTGAGCAGCCACATGACGTTACTGCCGGGGGACATCATCACCACCGGTACGCCCGGTGGCGTGGGGGTCTTTCACAAACCGCCGGTATTTCTCGCTCCGGGCGATGTGGTCGAGGTGGCGATCGCAGGGATCGGCGCGATCCGTAACCCGGTCGTCCGGTGGGAGCCGACGCCGTGACCTCGCGTCGGCAACCGATTTAGGCCGCTAGTCGCATGCAATTTTTCGATCACCGCTCCGTGTTCGTTGCGATGTGCCATGGCTTTACGGCCATCACCGGAATTCCCACCTCCCGACACCGCGACACGGTCTTCTTGCATTGACCGTAAGCTACAAAGACACATGCCGTTTCGCTCCTTTCCTCCAGACGGTGCGTCCGGTCCGATAAAGGTGGAATACTCCTTGCCGTTCCTGCTGTGGATACGGTTTCGACCGGGCAGGCCGCAACGAGCCGCCACACCGAGCCAAGCACCACAGCAGCGGAGAGTATACACCATGGGGACGGCGGCCAGCGTCAGCTTCGCGGAAATGACTTTCCTCATGCAGCAAATGCCGAGCTACCAGACCTACCGGTCGCTCGAAGAAGCTGCAACCGCCGAGCGTACGTTCCGACACGCGCTCGGCGCGATGCTGAAGGAATGCGGGGACCGACTGCTGAGCATCGCCGAACGTACGGCGCTGATCTTGACCGCCGAGCAAGAAGTGATGCTCGGCAACTTGGTCGAACGCATCGCCTCCATATTCCGCAGGCTCGATCGCGAAGGCGCGATCTGCCTGGTCGGAGACTGCGAAGCGACGATCGCCGAGCTGGAGGAGATCGACACGCGGTTGATCCTGCTGATCGAAGAAGCACTCTTTCTGGTGCGCAATCTCGGCCTCAACCCCCAGTCGTCTCGTTGGTTCCAGCGGCAAGCGCCGTTGTTGTCGCGCGACCTGGCAGCTTTCAGCGAAGCTGCCGAGGAGCGCAACTATCTGTTGGGTCTCGGCTGGGAATCGGAGTTTTCGTGGCACGGAAGAGGATGAGCCATGGGCGAGATTCACGATGATTCCTACAGCGGTTTGAAGGTCGACCGGACCTGGGAAACCCTTCCCGCCGACGGTCGGGTTCTCGCCTGGTCAGTGGACCACGAAGCGGGGCTCGTCCAGGGACCTCTGGATCTGGCCTTTCTTGATGGTAAGCAGTTGGTTCTCAATCTCGACGATGGCCAGGTCGCGCTCCTGATACGTTCCGAAGACCTCGAAGCGATCTTCTTACCCGGTAGCCATCACCTCACTGTCGGCGACGATGCAACGACCCTGACCCGCGACGGCCAGCTGGTTTTCCTGCTCACCTCTGCACCGGTCCAGCTACGCTGGCGCGAAGGCACTTCCCTGCACGTGATCGGCGACGACGGGCAGGAACGGCGCGAGTCGGTGATCGGCCACTGTACCTGCCTGATCGACGGGCCGGCCCGCTTCTGGAGCTGTTTCCTGGCTGGCGTGAAGGAGATCGGCGAGGAGTATATCCTCAAGGTGATCGATGCACTGGTCCGCTCCCGCCTTGAGGCGATCGTCGCCGACGCGGCTGGACAGGGCATCGGCGGAGCCGGCGCTGCGCAGACGCGGCTGACTCAGTTGACCCCCGAGGAATTTAGCGAGGAGCTGCAGGAGTACGGCCTCGAATGCGTACAGATCGCCGTCTACACCGCCACACCACCGGTCGAAGAGCCGGTCTCGTCTACTGCTGGACAATTCCACCACGACGGTGATAATGGGATCTGATGCCTGCGGTCGCATAACCGGAGGCTGACGTCGGGTGTGGGATACCGGTCTATTACCACGCCCCCCACCGCCAGCCGGGGGATCGATACCTGTGCCGACCCAGCATCGCTGCCACCGCCAACCGCGCGTCATCGTTGCCCCGTGTCTTTCACCGCTGATCGTCCTGGCACTCTTGATTCTCGCCGTTCCGCATGCTGTCGGCTCGACCGTCACGGCCGCGGATCTTGCAGACGGTGATGCCACCGCCGCGGGTTCCGCCGCGGCAAGCACTGCCACCGATCCGGGCGATGTCCCCGTACTGCAGAGAGTGGTCATCACCGGGAACACGAGCACGGCCACCGCAGTGATCTTGCGCGAGATTGCCGTGGCGCCGGGTGATCCGGTCCCCGAGGATATGGTCGATCCGATCTGGGACCACCTCGAAGATATCGGCTACTTTGCTTTCGTCGACATCGAATACGACGAGTACGAGCCCGGCCAAGTCATCCTGCATGTCGCCGTGGAAGAGGACAACACCTTCCGCTACGGTCCGGTGATCCGTTATAGCGTCCGTGACCACTACCACCTGGGCGGCTGGATACGCGACGACAACCTGGGCGGCAGGGGCGAAGTTCTTACGGCGCGAGCGATCGTCCTGCGGACCCAACAGCTGCGAATCGACTGGATGAAGCCCTGGCTGTTTTCGGTACGCGGTCTCGAATTGCGTCTGGGCGGCGGCTACGAGCAAGGCTATTACGTTTGGCGTCCCACCGACTACCGACAGTGGCGCGGAGATGGCGAACTGTACTGGAATTTTCTCGGGCCGTTCTTCGCGGCGGCCGAGGTCTCGTTCCGCGGCTTCGAACAACGGGACACCTTCGTCTGGCAGCCGATGGACCGTGGTCCGGGGACCGGTGATCAGCTGGTAACCTGGCCCGCTTCCACGCGCCACGTGTGGATTCACGGTGGCTCGGTGGGGTTCGACACCCGTGATAACCCTTACTACCCGCGGCACGGCGTCTACGGTGTGATAAGAGGGCTACATCACGAACCCCGCGAGTACGCGCCATTCAACGAGTGGGTCGGCGATGCGCGGGCGTTCATCCCGACCCCTTGGGAACACGTGCTCGCGCTGTGGGCGTGGGGACGTTGGGTCAGTGGTCCGGGACCGTTCGAGGACTATCTCTACTTTGGTGGCCCCGAAAACCTCCGCGGCTACCGTTTCTTCGAATTCGAGGGCGAACACGGCTACCTGCTGTCCATCGAGTACCGCGCCCCCCTCTTCCAGATGCCGATTTCGCCGCAGGGTGAGATGATCGGCTTCGGTTTGCACGCTTTTGCCGACGCCGGCGACACCTGGTTCGACGGTGCCTCGAGCGGCGAGGCGAAAAAAGACTTCGGCGTCGGCGCCCACGTGCTCCTCGGTACCATGCAGCTGCGCTTCGAGGTGGCACGCACCGGCGACGGCGATACCCGGTTCCAGTTCATGGACCGGTTCAATTTCTAGAGTTGTAACTGAGAAAAGGTGTCTATCCGCACTCCGGCGGCCCGCGCCGGTTCAAGAAGGCCTCCTGCGCCGCCCGAAATTCTTCACCTAGTCGCGAAGCGTGGCGCAACTCGGCAATCTCGTCGAGGGCGGCGTCGCTGAGTGTCTCGGCCTCCTCGAGTAACATCAGCACACGGCGCGTACCGCGCAACGCTTCGGGCGGGCTGTCGGCGAGGCTGGCCAGCAGTTCTTCCGCCGCGGGCAGCAACTGGTCGGCAGGCACCAGACGGTTGAGGAAGCCGGCCTGCCGGGCGCGCTCGGCGGTGACCGCTTTGCCAGTCAACAGCAGTTCGCGTGCGAGCGACGAGCCGAAGCCACGCAACAGACGCCGCAAGCCGGTGTGGCTGTAGACCAGACCGAGCCGTACCGGTGGCACGCCGAAGCGCACCTGATCGGCGGCGACCCGCAGGTCGGTACAGGCGAGCAGCTCGACCGCGCCGCCGTAGGCGTCACCCCCGATGGCAGCGACCACAGGCGATGGGTAGTGAACGAGTCGGTGCATGACCTGTTCGAACGGATCAGCGGCTCGGACCTCCGGATCGCGGTGAAATATCGTCTCGGGGATCTCGTCGATCCGGTAGCCGGCACTGAAATGTTTCCCTTCGGCGCATAGCAACAGCGGCGGCGCGTCCGCAGTGACCAATCTGTCGAGAGCCGCGATGATCGCGTCGAGCAGTTCACGGTCCAGCTCGTTGCGTGGCGGGTGGTCGAGGGTGAGCGTGCACCAGAGGTCTTGGTGTTGGATTCGCAACGGCATCGTGTTGCTTTGCCTTTCGTTGTGATCTCGTTCGTCTCCGCGATTATCGCGCCGGGTCCGGCGCTAGACAATGTCTCATATTGCCGTTAGGTTAACGTTGTGCCTGCGAAAATGGGTCTGTGATGTTTCGCTATGAGCGGCGTCGTGGGGCGGATAATCTAAC
>JAUVBS010000348.1 GCA_030591105.1 bacterium
GGAAGTCACCGATACGATCTTGATCCGCCACCAGCTTCGCGCCTCGGTTCATCAGATCTTGCACCTTGCTGCGGTCGGTCAACAGCGGCGTGCGTTTGTGGAAGAGAATCTCGTCGATCCCTAGCTGCTCGCGGAAGTGACAGAGAAGACCGGTCAACGGTTCACCGATCGTACCGGTACCGACAACCAGGACAACTTTTTGGCCAAGCATGACGTCTCCTTCAGCAGCTGGGTAGAACGGAAGTGGCCCGACGTGCGCGTGCCGGACCCGCCGTGGCGCGACCGACGCAGATCGGTTTTCGATTATTCACGAAATGAGGCGGCGCGGAAGCGAAAAAGTGCGGGGCGAGCCCTAACCGAGCGATAACTCGTTCTAGGGCAAGGCCCACCGCTCGTGCGGCAGGATCTCGGCAGGACGGGCAAAGAACTTGGTCACGGGGTAGGCCAGAAAATTACTGACGCAACTCGTGTAGATACACGCAAACTCCTGGACCTGACGGCCAAAACGGCTGGCCGAACGCCCCTCCTTGAACAAGGACTCCCAGTAGGGATTGAAACCGACCTTCAGCCGTTTCTGCAGAACTGCGCGGCGACTCAAGGCAGCGGCTATTTCCTGCTGCAACCGAGAGACGAGCGCCGCGTCACCGCTAGCGTCGCCGCCAACGCCGCTACCAGCGGTGCCGTTCTGAATACGGTCGCGCTCGAGAACCAGCTCTTCGAGGCGGTCCTCCACTTCGGCCAGTCGGTGCAGGTCGCCGCGGCGGGGCCAGAGAGATTCGACTTCGTGACCTACCTCCGGGACGATCATCGCCGTACGCCACCCCACGCTCTTCTTGCTCCGCAAGATGTCGCCGAAGGTGTGATCACCGAAGTAGAGGATCGCGTCGCCGTAATGGCCGAGCTTCGATTCGAGGAAGAACGAGTCGCCGCCTGTGAAGCAGTTGCTCGATCTGTTGGCCAGATGCGGACACGGGTCACGACCGACCGAACGCCCTTTGCCCTGCGCAATGAAGAAGCCGGGCTTGCGCGCGGAACAGATCACCAGGTCGAAGATCTCCTCCCACGGCCCTCCGTCAGCCAAGAGATGGTGCATCACCGCCGCGGTGTAATCGGGTTCGCTGTTGGTCAGCAAGAACAGCCGCTTGCCCGCGTTGCGCAGCTTCTGCAACGTCGGTCCCAGGTCCGGGTCTGTCACGAAGAAACGATCCAGATCGGCCGTGATACGAGCCTTCAAGCTACCGTCGGCGTGCAAGGTGTCGACCGTTTCGCGGATGTCGTCGTACAGCGTCCGATAGCTGGGAAACGAGAGATCCGGCCGCTGGTCTTTCAAGTCGACCAGCGCGGCGTAGAGGCTTCCCTCCGGTAGATCGAAGAGGGTGTCGAAGACGCGGTAGCGCCGGCTGCCGATGAGGATCCGGCCGCGTTTGTAGGCGCTGCGGCGCGCCTCGCGGTCGAGAAAACGCACGCCGTGGCGTACGCGCGAGACGTAGTTGTAGGTGTCGACCTTCAGCAAGTTACCCAGCCGCTTGTCGACGATCAGACCGCGGATCGCCGCTGCAGGGTCATACGCCACCTCGCCGATCTCGGCGGGGTACCCCTTCGCCTTGGCGAGTCGTTCGCGCGCCATATCGAAGCACAACTCGTTGAAGCAGTCGGTCTGGTAGACGGCGAGCGTGTGGTCCATATCGAAACCGATGGCCGCGATGGACTCCATCCGCAGATTGCGGTTGATGAAGACCCGCCGCCACGGCGGCAATTCGGAAAATTCCATCGCCCCCAGAAGGGGGCGTCGGTTTGCATTCATCGCTTGGCCTCCAGGCCAGCGGGCATCGGACGACCAACCTGGATCGAGTAGGTTAGCCCGAGCGGATCAAAGGTGTCTAGACGTTGACGCGGACCGAGCCGCAAACCCCCACGACATCGCACTCCCCCGCCAAGACGGCCGGGTGCTCCGGAAACTGAACCGCCACCTTGCGTCGCCAGCTATCGGCATTGTCGTGAAACTCGAGTTCGTCCAGCAGGCTACAGCCACGTAACCAGGCGCGGTGGTTCCACTCGTTCTCCGTGACGGCCCGCAAGTACAGCTTCAACGCTCGCTTGCGATCGTTCGCGAACCGTGCGCACTCGGCCAATCCCAACCAAGCACCGGAGTAGGAGGCGTCGATGGTCAGAGCTTTCTCGAACAGCTCCGCCGCCTCACCCACCCGTCCTTCGAGCAGAGCCAGTTCTCCCAAGTAGCGCAGCGGGTAGAGGTCGCTGTTGTGCGGGTCGGCCATCGCCGTGGGGTCGTCGTCGGGTCGGCCCGTACGCAGTATATCAATAACCTCGCGCGTACGAGCGAGCAAGCCGGCTGTCTCGGCCCCGTCCAGATGATCGGCGTGCTCTTGCAGATATAGCGTGTCCGCCGCCACGCTTTGCAATAGCAAGGCGCGTCCGTCTCCCAACGCCGCGCGGGCGGTGCGGGCGATCTCGCGCGCGGCCGGCAGGCACGCGCTGGCCAACAGCGCCGCAATGAGTTTAGCCGCGAGATCCGATGCGTACGGCCGCTGGCACTGCACAGCCGGAGGCAGTGCAGCCAATCGGCGCCAGGCCGCCTCGAGCAGGCCACAGGCGGCCGACAATCCAGCCACCGGCAGGGCTTCCCCGTCCCGCAGCATCAGCTCTTCCCTGCCGAGCTGGTACCCGAAGTACGGCTGGTCCGGGTGGGCGGCGATCGCCTTGCGTAGGATACGCAGGTTACGCTCGCGTTTGCGCGCCCGTTTCTCCGGCCGAAATCCCTCATGCATGATGGTCAACGAACTGTTGCTGATCACCATCGAGCGCGGGGCGGCCCAAGCGTCGAGACTCGGTTCTATCTGCTCCCGGATCGGGTAGTCGTAACGGACTTCATCAGCGCGACGGAACAGACGCACGCTGCGCAACGACTGGCGCGCCGCGTCGCCCAGCGGATGGCCCGCCATTTCGTTGCGGGGGCTGACGATCTGTAAGCGATAACCGGCCACGTGCCGCTCGAGTAAGAGCTGCTGGAACTCCACCGGACGAATCGGCTGCAGATGCTCGTCGGCATCGAGGACAAGGATCCAGTCGCTGCTTGCCTCGGCCAGCGCCAGGTTGCGGGCGGCGGCGAAATCATCCGTCCACGGCATTTCCATCAC
>JAUVBS010000493.1 GCA_030591105.1 bacterium
ACCCCATCGGCAGCGAGCCGATCGATCTCCGCCAGGATGGCCTCCTCCAGTTCCGCAGCGGTCACCCCCTTGATCGGCACGCCGATGACCGCCAGCACATTGGTGAATTTCTTCGAGGGATAACCGGCGAACGCCATGGCCTGCACCGCCAATTTATCTTCCTTGACCAACTTGGTGTACAGACGGCTGGTGCGGCCCTGGCCCAGGATATCGGCGATGGCGTCGTAGATGACGTCGTCGGGGTGGTTGATATTCTGGACCTTGTAGCCGAGCAGCACCAGCGGCTGCGACGGGTCCATCATCACGAAGCGCTTTTCGCCCAGCTGCTCCGGCTCCCACGTCTCCATCGGCTGCGGGTCGCCCGCCGGTATCTTACCGAAGTATTTCTTGGCGTACTTCTGCACGTCGGCCAGCTGCACGTCGCCCACGACAACTATGGTGAAATTCTTACCGACGTAATGCTCGTGGTAGAAATCGGCGCAGTCCTGGCGACTGATATTCTGAATGTCAGCCATGTAGCCGATGGTCGAGTGGTGGTAGCCGTTGGCCATGAACGCCAGGTTCTGGAACTGCTCCATCAGCCGTCCGATCGGGTTGTTATCGGTACGCATACGGCGCTCTTCAGTGACCGGGCCGTCCTTCTCGGTGTAGAACTCTCGCAGCACCGGATCGCCCATCCGCGCGCCTTCGAGGTAGGCCCACAGCTCGACGCGGTTGCTCGGGAAGTTGTAGAAGTACTGGGTCTGATCGGTCCAGGTCCCCGCGTTCAGGCCGGTGCCACCGTTGCGTTCGACGATCTGTGAGAACTCGTTGGTCACGACGAACTCACGCGCCGCATCCTTGGCCTGAGTGAACGCCTCCTCCAGCTCGGCCAGCTTTGTTTCGTCGGCATGGACCCCTTTGTTGCGTTCGGCTTTCAGTGCGGCGAACGCGTCGTCTTCGGCCGCCATCGCCTTGCGTTCCTGCTTGTAATTGGTGGTCCCGATCTCGCTCGTCCCCTTGAAAGCCATGTGCTCGAGGATGTGCGCGATGCCGGTGATGCCCCGTACCTCATTGGCGCTACCAGCATTGACCCACGTGCGGAAGGAAAAGACCGGGACGTCGTGGTTCTCGAGAACGATGAACTTGATCCCGTTCTCCAGGGTGAACTCCTGGACCTGGTCCTCCAGATCGAGGTAGCTCTGGGCCTGAGCGGCCCCGGCTGTGAGCAACAGGCAGACGGCCAGCAAGACCGTCATCTGCGATCGGATCGTCGTCGGCATCGAAGCCTCCCCGTGTCTGTCCCCGCGGGCGGGGATATCTGGATCTAGCACCCGGCTACCCCGGGCATCACTGCAATACAGAGCAAAGAGTGTCGGGCAATTCAGAATCGGTAACTCACCGCGGCACGCTAGTATCACCCCGCGTCGATGTCAAATTCCGGGTCAGGCAGTCGCTATCCGGATCGATGAAGCGCAGCAGCCTGTCGCGCGCGCGCTTGATCCCGATCCGTGGCGTCGCAACCACCCGGCGTGCCGGCGCACCCCGGACGCACCAGATGTGGCGTTGCGGATCGCTGCCCGGTCCGAGGCACAGTCCGTTCCAGGCGAGGTCGATGCCACAGGCCTGGCACAGCTTGCCCGGACCGCTGCCCAGGTCGGGCGACGGCAGCGCCTGGTCGGAGCTGCGGCCAGCGGCGCGCCGGCGCGCCATCACCTCGCAGCCGACCAGCGGTTCGAGAGCCCGCAACAGTACGGCTCCAGCCTGTCCCACCGGTTCGGTGACCAGATTCAAGCAGTGGTGTACGCCGTAGATGAAATAGACATAGACCATACCCGGTGGTCCGAACATGATCGCGCTGCGGGGCGTCACACCAGCAGCGGCGTGCGACGCCGGATCGTCCGCACCGAGGTACGCCTCGGTCTCGACCACCCGGCCGGCTACCGTCTCGGTACCGCTCGAGATCCAGAGCTGTACGCCGATCAGTGCGCGCGCCACCTCCGGGGTCGGACGGGCGAAGAAAGCCCGGGGTAGAGATAGATC
>JAUVBS010000444.1 GCA_030591105.1 bacterium
AATGGCAAAAAACAAAGTGGTATGATAGATTTATTAGTAAATGATGTAAAATGAAAGCATTGCATAAATATCGAATACACAATAATAGAGTCGATTCAAAATGAGATTTAATCCATTAAATTATCCATCGTGTTTTAGTAAACCTGACCGACTAAGTGATATCACTTCCTGGCATGAACACAGATCGCCTCGAAACGCGCCAGCTGTTCACGGAAGTACTCTCTTTCCGGATTCAGCTCGACCGCTTCTCTGATCAACTCGACCGCTTTGGTACAGTCGCCGCGCGCATTGCAGATCTCCGCAGCGGTGTCGAGGACGTTCGCACGCTCGGCATCGGTGGCTGCCAGCCGCACACCCTTGAGCGCATACTCCTCGGCCTCTTCTAGGTTTACGCGGTTCTCGTAGCACCACCAGGCGAAGTTGTTCAACTCTTTCGAGTTTTCCTGCCAGTCCTCAGAAAGGCTAGCCTTCTTGGCCGCGACGGCCGCATCGGTATCGTGCTTCACGTACATCAAGTAGTCGGGCATCAAGTAGTCGCGGAATTTCTGTTGGCCTTCATCGCTGGTACCCTCGCTGGCGGCGAACGCCTTGGCCAGGTACGGCTCGTAAAGAGTCATGTCCTGCGACTGGCGCGCCACCTTGCCCATGCCGTAAGCGACGTTCAGCAAGGCGTCGGCTTCGACACCCTGCTGATCGACAACCCGATCGGCCTGTCTCGTGACCTGGGCAGCCGTGTAGTCACCGCCCTTCATGCCGCGGGCCATCGCCTCGAACATCGCGATTTCGTAGCGCCGCTTGGCGGCCGGATCGCGATCGAGCTGGCTGGCAGCGCTCAGATAGCGCACCGCGTCGACGTACTCGCCGGAGGCCAACTTCTGGCGCGACAAGGAACGCGCCAACGGCAACGTCGGCCCCGCGGCAAAGGCCTCCTGCTTATCCGCGACCGAGCGTGTATCGGACCTCGCTTCGTCCACGGTCTTGACTCATTCTGCCGCTGTCTCGTAACCCATCCAGCGGTCGGACTCGCTACCGCTGGTGTTGACCATCACGAAGGTGGGGAAACCTTGCACACCGAATTTCTTGGTGAGCTCGGGCCCCTCGCCCTTTTCACTATCGACCATGTACAGGACGATGTGCGATCGAACCGCCTTGATCGCGGGATCACTCTCCGCCGCACCGGCGAAGACTTTACAAGAGCCTCACCACTCGGTGAAGAAATCCAGGACCAGCGGCTGGCCGGCGGCTTTTGCCTCCGCGAGCGCGTCGGCGTAGGAACCGCAGGTCTTACCGCAGGTCATGCTGCAGCCCTTGTCCCCGGCAAATGCAGCCGGCGCCGATACGACCAACAGGGCCGTGACGGCCAGTAGCAGTGAAATACGCAGCGTCTTCATGATTCTCCTCTCCATGGGCGATCCTCTCCGAATCAAGCATCTACGGTCGGGTCCATACCCTAGCGGAATAATGGGGTTATACGATACTTGAAGGGAGTAGGTTACGGAAATTCTGATCAGACCGCCGCCCGCCCGCCAGCCACGGGGTGTCACGCATGAGCGATTCGGTCCGTTTCAGCCCGGCTTTGTTCCGCTTCATCACCGATCTGACCGCCCACAACGACCGGGCGTGGTTCCAGGCCAACAAGCCGCGTTACGAGCACGATGTGCGGCAACCGGCACTGGGCTTCATCGTCGAGTTCGGCCCGCATCTACGTCGCATCAGCCCGCACTTTCGGTCCGATCCCCGCCCGGTAGGCGGCTCGCTGTTTCGCATCCATCGCGACGTGCGCTTCTCGCACGACAAGTCGCCCTACAAAGACCACGTCGGTATTCAGTTCCGTCACGAAGGGGGTAAGAACGCCCACGCCCCCGGATTCTACCTGCACCTGCAACCGCGTCGTTGCTTCGCCGGCGTCGGATTGTGGCAGCCGGACACTGCCAGCCAGCACAGCGTCCGCGCGGCCATCGCCGCCGATCCCAAGCGCTGGCTGCAGACATTGACCGACGTCGCTTCAAGCGGAGTTTACGAGCGTCACGGCGAACAGCTCAAGCGCGCTCCGCGGGGCTACGACCCTGCCGACCCGTTGACCGATGAACTGCGCTACAAGGAGTGGCTGCTGGTGGCGAAGCTGACGCAGAAGGAGATCACTGCGCGGGACTTCCCCGCGCAACTGGCCGCGCTGTTCGGCATCACCACGCCGGTGATGCAGTTTCTGTGCGAGGCTCTTGGCCAACCGTTCTAACTCAGGTCATTCACGAGTAATCGTTGCGAGCTCCGGCACCGTTACCCGACGACCGCGGACCGGGTAATCAAGTTCACCGCCGCAACTTGCGTCATGGGCATGATGCGAAATTGCTGGCGTCGGAATGAAATGGCCCCCCGGGGGGTTTTTGCGGCTGCCAAACCGCGAAGGCCCCCCGGGGGG